>CALZMY010000145.1 GCA_945788675.1 uncultured Gammaproteobacteria bacterium
CCATCAATATCCCAGGTGGCATAAAGGGCGCGCACACCAAACGGACCACTGCTCCACACGGCGTGGGTTTCGATTAATGTCGCTTCTGCATCGGGATCGACCCCTTGAGTGATGTTGTCCTGCAACTGTGCGGTAGCAGCAAGCTCAAGTCCGGGGATACCGGTCCATTTAATTCGACCAGTGTAGGCGAGATCGCTCGCATCAGCCTCCGCAGCTTTTTGGCGTCCTTTACGGATGTTGTAGCTACTGTTATTTAGCCCTGAAGTCACGGCAACATCATAATGCCAGCCTGGTGCAAACTCTCCGTGCAGTGCTGCACCGCCTTCCCACCAGGTAGTTGGAATGATATTTTTTTCGACGGGATTACGCTCAACCCCATAGAAGGTTGTTGGTTCATGGGTTTCATTGAGAATCCCGACCGGTACCAAAAAGAGTCCACCCCGTGCAGTGTGGTTATCATTGAGATCAAAGTCGATATAGGCCTGTTCAAGTTCTACTTCACCTGGTTTGCCATCTCCCGCGAGTGCATGCTCGAGTTCAAATTCTGAGAAAAAACGAATCTTGTCGGTAAACTCTTTGCCGAAGAAAAGCACAAAACGGTGGAAGTCCATCTCTTTTTTATCGCTACCACCAACCTTATTATTGTCGAGGTTGTTGTAGTGCAGTTCGCCATAACCACCCACTGATACGCCATTCATCAGGCTACTTCCGTGACTACTATTGCGCTCAAGTTGATCGGCAGTCATTTCCAGTTGCTGTTCCAGTTCTGTTACACGTTGTTCAAGATCGCGATCGGCTGCATAACTGCTGGGGCTGGTAAGTAACGCGGTGGTGAGTAACAAGCTACTGCTGATGGCTAAGTTTGATCTGGTGGTATTTTGTACATGTTGTCTGTTCACGGTTAGCTCCAAAATTCTGCTTTAAATATTGTTTGTCTGCTCAATGAGGCAGGGGTGGCTGGCTGGACCGCGATCATTTTTTTAGGGCGCTGTTTGGCTGGCTGATTAAAAGTATATGAGAATCATTTGCAATTGTAAATAGCAATCATTATCATTCGTATCAGTGAGTGAGTACGATTGTGCTCGATCCTGATTTAGAGATGAATAATTAATTTTTATGACAAGTTAGTGAGGTGGTTGTGATGTTGTACCCAAAAAAGATAGCGTTATCAGCAGTTTTAATGATGATGACGTTTAATTTTTCGCAGGCGAGTTATGCTAATGAGAAAAAATCAGCGCTTCAGCGAGAAGGTGAAACCATTCAGGTTGAACTGAAGGAGTGGATGATTAACCTTGATAGAGATGAGGTTAAAAGTGGCGTGGTGACCTTTCAGGTTGCAAATCGCGGTGTAGAGAATCATGAATTTGTGGTGATTAAAAGTGATATGCAACATAACAGCTTGCCGACAGTCGGGGGCAAGGTAGATGAAGCCATGGCAGGCGAACTGATCGGTGAGATTGAGGACTTTGCACCACAGGGGGCATATAAGGCCAGCTTTACATTGACGCCGGGTCAGTATGTATTGGTATGTAATATTGTCGAAAAGGAGCCAGGGGGGGGGCTAGAAAGTCACTATCATCAAGGCATGCACCGCTCCTTTAAGGTATTGCCATAAGCGGTAATGGTGATGATGTCGAATTCACCAAAGCCAGATCAACAGGGCGGAGGGACTAGCGTGGCAAGTCCCTCTGCCAAAGAAAGACTCCGTATCAGCAGTGATGAGCTATTTAGAGGGGGCAACGAGCTTGTGATTGACCACGCTGGTGAAGAGTATCGTCTACGGGTGACCAGTAAAGGGCGCTTGATTCTGACAAAGTAGGACGCTAGTTAGGGCCTGGGCTATCCGCGCCCCTTGAGCAGGCGGTTCTTTTCTCGTTTCCAGTCGCGATCTTTCTCGGTGGCGCGTTTGTCGTGCTGTTGTTTACCTTTGGCGAGGCCAATCTCGAGTTTGACGAGGCCGTGGCTCCAGTAGAGTGCGGTGCCTACGAGGGTATAACCTTTGCGTTCGACCGCGCCGATCAGTTTATCGAGCTGTTTTCTATGTAGCAGCAGTTTACGCACCCGTGTATTTTCTGGCTTGATATGGGTGGAGGCGGTGTTGAGTGGCGAAATGTGGCAGCCGGAGATCCACGCTTCACCATTTTTAATGAACACGTAACTCTCTGTTAGCTGCGCACGCCCAGCGCGCAGGCTTTTGACCTCCCATCCCTGCAATACGATGCCAGCTTCGAAGGTCTCTTCGATAAAGTAGTCGTGACGTGCGCGCTTGTTGAGCGCGATGGTGTTACCGCCAGCTTTTTTCTTTTTTGTCGCCATAAAACTCGAGTCATTCTATTAACAGATAAACCGTTTAATGCGTCAGCATTATACACAGGAGTGATCTATGTGGTTGAGTGATCTGCCGATTTCGCCCACAATAGCGCGATGAAGAAATAACGGAGTGAAAATGTCAGAAAATACGCGTAGCAGCATACATGGCCAGTGGTCTTCGCGTTGGGTATTTGTGTTCGCGGCGACCGGCTCGGCGGTGGGGCTCGGGAATATCTGGAAGTTCCCCTATATTGCAGGTGAAAATGGCGGTGGTGCCTTTGTGCTGATCTACCTGCTTTGTATTGCCGTGGTGGGGTTGCCGGTGATGATCGCCGAGATTTTGCTGGGGCGCCGCGGGCGCCAGAGTCCAATCAATACGATGAAGGCGCTGAGTCGTGAAGAGGGGCGCAGTCCGTTATGGCAGTTATTAGGCTGGTCCGGGGTGCTGGCAGGGTTCCTGATTCTCTCCTATTACAGTGTGATTGCCGGATGGGCGCTCAATTATATAATCGAGATGGCGAGTGGCGCCTTTACTGGCGCTTCGGCAGAGCGGGTACAGACGGTCTTCGGTGACCTGTTGGCGGATCCACTGAAACTAACCATCTGGCATACGCTATTTATTATAGTGACGATGGTGGTGGTGGCGCGCGGGGTGCGTGCGGGGCTTGAGAAGGCGGTGATGTTCCTGATGCCAGCACTATTTGTGTTGTTGGTTATCCTACTCGGTTACGCGATGAACAACGGCGCCTTTATGGAAGGGCTGGCCTTTCTGTTTACCCCTGATTTCAGTGCTATTACTGGTAAAGGGGTGCTCACTGCGATGGGGCATGCTTTCTTTACGTTGAGTCTTGGTATGGGGGCGATTATGATCTACGGCTCCTACATGCGCAGCCAGGATTCGATTGCGCGTACGGCGATCATGATTGTCATCGCCGATACTGTAGTGGCGCTGGTGGCGGGGATGGCGATCTTCCCCATTGTCTTTGCCAATGGGTTGGAACCGGGTGCCGGGCCGGGACTGGTGTTTCAGACGCTGCCGCTGGCATTTGGACAGATGGACGGCGGGCTCTTTTTTGGCACGCTCTTTTTTATTCTGCTGTTTTTTGCGGCGTGGAGTTCATCGATTTCGTTGATCGAGCCTGCGGTGACCTGGCTGGTGGAAAATCGCAATGTGAAGCGTGCCACGGCATCGATAATCTGCGGCATCGCCACCTGGAGTCTGGGGATGGGGACGGTATTGTCGTTTAACCTCTGGGCTGAAGTGAAGCTGTTTGATATGACCTTCTTTGATTTGCTCGATTTCCTCACAGCGAATATCATGTTGCCGCTGGGCGGTCTGTTCATCGCGATCTTCGCTGGGTGGGCGATGTCACGTAGATCAAAAGAGATAGAAATGGCAACTAAGCATCTGTTTGCATTCAATGCGTGGAACTTTCTGTTGAAATATGTAACGCCACTGGCGGTGATGGTGGTGTTTCTGCAAAGCACAGGGTTGCTTGCAAAGATGACAGGGTAGGCAGGGATGCGCAACAGATTTGAGGGTAGACGGGTAGTCGCATGGCGATAATAAATAGAAGTGCGCTGGTGCGATATTCAGCCAGCCAGATGTATGCGTTGGTGGATGACATCGATGCCTACGCGGATTTTCTGCCGTGGTGCAAGCGCGCCACAGTGCTGAGTCGCGATGAGGATGAGGTGCGGGCGACGCTTGAGTTGTCGCGTGGCGGTATCCACAAGACCTTTACCACCTGCAATCGTTTACAGAAAGGGAAGATGATCGAAATGCGCCTGGTCGAAG
>CALZMY010000146.1 GCA_945788675.1 uncultured Gammaproteobacteria bacterium
GCAGGGCAAGGAAGTGATAGATACAAGCTCCCGACAACATGGCAACCTGGAGAGGTAAATGGCATCGCCAGCACTAATTGATATCGACACACTGATGAATCCGATATCGGAAGAGAACCCGGTGGGTAAAGAGATCCGCATGGATACTTCACCAACATCCCAGTATGCAGTAGTCAAGGATGCTCGCCACTCGGCAAGGGCCGCCGAACGAAATAGCATGTTTGATGACAGTAACACAGAGGCAATTGAATACTGGAATAAAATCATAATATTGGCACCCAAAATTCTAGCCACCGAAGCAAAAGACATTGAAATTGCCTGCTGGTATACCGAAGCGTTAATAAGAAAATCAGGATTTCAGGGACTACGAGATGGCTTTACCCTGCTCAGACAGTTGATCGAACAATACTGGGACCATGGCTTATACCCACTGCCTGATGAAGATGGCATTGAGACACGGGTAGCGCCTATATCAGGGCTGAATGGCGAAGGGGCAGATGGAGTTCTGCTCGCCCCTATTCGTAGAACACACATTACAGATGACATAGCGCCAGGCCCCTTTAGTCTTTGGCAATACAAACAGGCCGTCGACCTGAAACGATTGGCAGACGGCAGCGGGCACTCAGAGCAAGCCTCTAAAATCGGCTTTAGTATGGATGACATTGAGAATGTCGTTGAGCAGTCCTCACAAGCCTTCTTTATTGACCTAAGAGACGATGTCAGCGCGTGTCTTGCGGAATACAGAAACCTCAGTAATCTCCTCCATACCCATTGTGGTAGCCAACATGCGCCAGCGACCAATAAAATCATCGAACTGCTGGAAGAAACATTAAGTGCCATCAATCACATTGCAAAGCACAAGTTCCCCCTGGAAGAAACCGCCATTGATGACTTACCAGATAAGCAAGCAGAAGTATCAGATGCCGCCCTTCCCAAAGGTGCGATTAGCTCACGAGATGATGCATTCAGGCAGCTCAAGACTATTTCAGACTTTTTTCGTAGAACCGAACCCCATTCACCGATATCATATATTCTTGATAAAGCAGTCAAGTGGGGCGATATGCCACTGGATGAACTGATGAATGAATTGATCCCCGACGCCTCTTCCCGAACGACGTACAGTTCACTAACAGGCGTAAGGACAGATGATAGCTAATAACATGTAATAACGAATTGATGAAAACGCTATTATTATCGACAACGACCCCCTAACTTCTAAACAGGATATCTACGGAGGAATACACAATGGCCGACAGCATACATGACAGACTTAAACGGGTAAGAAAACCACGTGTTCATATCACATACGATGTGGAGACAAACGGGGCAGTTGCAAAAAAAGAACTTCCCTTTGTCATGGGCGTCATGGGCGATTACTCCGGTGACAACACCGAAAATAAAAAACCACTTAAGGATAGAAAGTTTTCGCAAATCGATCGTGATAATTTCAATGAAGTCATGTCGAAAACGGCGCCTCAGGTAAACATGAAAGTAGATAATACTTTAGCGAACGATGGCAGTGAAATGTCCGTTTCTCTGGACTTCAAAGAGATGGAGGATTTTGAACCACATCGCATCGTTGACCAGGTCGAACCTCTCAAGAAATTAATGGAGACGCGCAATAAATTACGAGATCTTTTAAGTAAAGCGGACCGCTCAGATGAACTTGAAAATCTCCTGGAAGAGATCCTCAGTAATGCAGAGACCATGGCTTCATTATCGGGCGAATTAGGGATTAATAAAGACGATAGCAAAAACAAGGGTGATCAATAATGAGCGAAAAACTACAAGCGGACGGCCAGCAAGAAGCCGAAGCCACGGAAGGTAGCTTTCTGGAACAGGCAATTGGTGCAACCAAACAAACACCTCGAGATGAGACTGAAGCACTATTAAAAACCCTGACGCAGGAAGCGATGAATGGTACCGTCACATGGGATAAAAACCTGACGGTTACCATCAATTCAGCCATTGATGCCATTGACAGCGCTCTGTCAGCACAGCTATCAGCGATCATGCAGCATGAAAAACTCCAGAAACTGGAAGGTTCATGGCGCGGATTGAACCACCTAGTGTCAAATTCTGAGACAAGCAGCCAGCTAAAAATTCGTGTCATGAATATCAGCAAAAGTGAAATAGCTCGAGACCTGGAAAAAGCGGTTGAATTTGATCAGAGCCAGACCTTTAAGAAAATTTATGAGAGCGAATTTGGTACCGCTGGTGGCGAGCCGTACGCAGCATTAATCGGTGACTATGAATTTTCATCTCATCCAGGCGACATCGAACTACTGAATAATATTTCCAACGTCGCGGCAGCAGGCTTTTGCCCATTTATAGCCGCAACGGCCCCGGAAATGTTCGGTTTTGAATCCTTTACTGAACTGTCAAAACCACGTGACCTGGAAAAGATCTTTGACTCTTCAGAATATATAAAATGGCGCAGTTTTCGTGATAGCGAAGACGCTCGCTTTGTTACCCTGACGATGCCGCGCGTTCTCGCACGCTTACCTTACGGCCAGCAGACAAAAGCAATTGAGGCATTCAACTTTGAAGAAGGGATGATTGATAGTGGCGGGCAGCAACTCGCAAATGACCATGATAATTATTGCTGGATGAATGCCGCATATGCAATGGGCGCAACCCTGACCCGTTCATTTGCAGAATATGGCTGGTGCACAAGCATTCGCGGTGCAGAAGGCGGCGGCAAAGTGGAAGGGCTACCAAGTCATGTCTTCATGAGTGATGACGGTGATATGGACCAGAAATGCCCTACCGAAATTGGCATCACTGATCGACGTGAAGCTGAATTAAGTAAACTGGGGTTTTTGCCATTATGCCATTATAAACACACCGACTATGCTGTTTTCTTTGGCGCGCAAACAACACAAAAACCTAAAAAGTTTGACGACCCGGATGCCACTGCTAATGCAGAGATCTCAGCCCGTTTACCCTATATTATGGCAACTGCCCGCATTGCGCATTTCATGAAAGTAATGGCACGCGATAAAGTAGGTTCATTCATGGAGGCCTCTGAAGCAGAAACGTGGCTCAATTCATGGATATCCAACTACGTTAATAGCAGTCCAGATGCCAGTCCAGACATGAAGGCACGTTATCCATTGGCGGAGGCCTCCGTTGAAGTAAAAGAAGTGCCTGGTCAACCTGGCGTATATAGTGCAATTGCGTGGATGCGCCCATGGTTACAGATGGAAGAATTGACTGCGTCACTCAGACTTGTCGCCAAGATCCCTAAAGGTGGCTAAATGATATGGCTGCCCTCATTAATGAGGGCAGCCGGTTTTTCCAGCACGATTAAGCCCTGCTTGAACGCTTACAGGTCAATGGCAAAATAGTGGTAAAATCACAAAATCAAACCCCGCCTATCATGCAACAACATAGCCACATCGATTTTGACACTGTTCTTTCACAGCCATCTTATCTTACCAGCTTAAACGAGTTCCTGAATGAGCAGAATGATGCCAGGGCATTGCGTTACTGCATTGAAAACTTTATCCCTGACACAAGACTAACATCAGCCTCTCAAGCCAGAAATGCCGCCTTCCAGCTCATCGCCGATCTGGACGAAGTGATCAACACACAGTTAAATGCAATCATACACCAGGAAGAATTCCAGAAGCTTGAGGCTTCATGGCGAGGCCTGTGGTTCCTGGTAAAAATGGCTGATAATACAAAGAACATCAGGATCAAGGTGCTTGATATCAGCTGGGCAGAAGTGGTTAAAGATATCAGCAGGGCACTGGAATTCGATCAAAGCCAGCTGTTTCAGAAAATTTACAGTGAAGAGTATGGCTCACCCGGCGGCCTGCCATACGGCGCGATTGTCGGCGATTATGAAATCAGTCACCGTATCTCAAAAAAACATCCACATGATGATATATCTACTTTAGAGGGCATCGCGCAGATTGCAGCTGCATCGCTATCCCCCTTTATTGCTTCAGCGTCAAGTGAGCTATTTGGCATGGAAGACTTTTCAGGACTTGGGCTCCCCATCAAGCTGGAAAATATATTTAGCCAGAAAGAATATATAAAATGGCATTCACTTAGAGGGAAGGTAGATTCTCGTTTTATCGCATTGACGCTACCCAAAACGCTTATGCGCCAGGCATACCGAAAACAGCCAGGGAGTTACAAAGGAATATACTTTCATGAGGAAATTGATGGCAGGGGTAAAAATCACCTATGGGGCAACGCATGTTACGCCTTTGGTGGTATTTTAATCCGCGAATTTGAAAACGTGGGCTGGTTTGGACACATACGGGGTGCACCCCGTAATTATTTATCAGGTGGCCTGGTGACAGAGATCCCCGTTGAGACCTTCGATACAGACCCTGGGGATATTGCACACAAACCCGTAACCGATGTGGTGGTGACCGATACTGCAGAAAAAGTTATCAGCGAACTTGGGTTTATACCATTATGCCAGGCCTATTTATCCCCCTATGCTACTTTTTACAATAACCAGACCGTACATCAGGCCAAAACTCATAGCGATACCGATGCAAACATCAATGGCCAGCTCTCTGCTACATTACAGCACGTGTTATGCGGCTCTCGTATTGCACACTACATTAAAATAATGATGAGAGATAAAGTTGGTTCATTTTCAACCGCAGCGCTATGTGAACGCTCTTTACGTGACTGGCTATTGAAGTACACTACAGGCCAGGAAGACCTGGACTGGAAGACACAGGCAAGATACCCGCTAAAGCAGGCATCGGTACGCGTGAAAGAGCACCCCTCGAAACCTGGAGAGTACCTATGTGTGATCCACTTACAACCGCACTATCAACTCGATCAGATGGTCTCTGAATTAGAACTGACCACCGAACTCGCGGCTTTGAAGAGCTAAATCATGGCTCGCGTAGATAAAAAGGTAAAATTACGTGCATCGGTCCTTGATCGCCTTTTCGACAATGAGCCCTATAATCAGAATGAGCGTGATCCCGAGCACCACCAACTGTTAACACAGCTACGCAATAGCATACGTCGAGATCTCGAACTTTTACTTAACACACGCTTTCACATATCTGAGCCACCTGATGAGTTCCCAGAACTCGAGCAGTCATTACTGAACTACGGTCTACCCGATCTTGCCACTGTTAACATCCTCGACATTGAAAAAAGAGATGAATTCTCGCGAAAACTTGAAAAAACCTTAACGTATTTTGAGCCCCGATTTAAATCTGTAAAAGTTTCACTTCTGGAGCATTCTGATAGTGCTGATCGAACGCTACGATTCAGAATCGATGCGGTCATCTATGCAGACCCATTACCCGAAGTTGTGGTCTTTGACTCAATCTTTGAATCGACGACCCGAACAGTGAACGTCAAGGAAATTAGCTATGGCTGATGAACTACTCCCCTATTATGAAAAAGAACTCGCATACATTCGTCAGTTAGGCGCTGAATTTGCAAAAGAACACCCTAAAATTGCGGGTCGCCTCGGCATCAATAACGATACGATTGAAGACCCACATGTATCCCGTCTAATAGAGAGCTTTGCCTTTTTAAACGCACGGACTCAACATAAACTTGATGATGACTTTCCTGAACTTAGTGATGCCTTACTCAACATCCTATATCCACATTATCAAAGACCAGTACCATCAATGTCTATCGTGCAATTTGAGGCTGATGCAGAACAACTCGACTCAAATTATACGATTCCTCAGGATACACTGCTCGAAACTGAACAGTTTCAAGGTGAAAATTGCCAGTTCTCGACCGTTTACGACACAGAGCTACTCCCTGTAAAAGTCACATCTGCGGTTTTGATCGGGCGCCCCTTTTCGACCCCCGGCTCGTCTACTGTTCGCGGTGCTGAAAGCGTACTGAAACTATCATTATCAACATTTTCTGAAGAAATAAGTTTCTCGGAATTACGACCAGAACAGTTACGCTTTTACCTTAAAGGCCAACCTCAACACATTAACCCTCTTTATCAAATGCTGTTGAATGGCGCCATCAATACTGTTATCGCCCATTCTGATGATGATACTGCACCCGCTCTGCTTGGCCGCGGTAGCATCCAGCCCGTAGGCTTTAACCCCAATGATGGCCTGCTCCCCTATCCGCCGTCATCATTTATCGGCTATCGGTTATTAACTGAATATTTCATTTTTCCTGAAAAGTTTATGTTCATTGATGTTACAGGCCTATCTAACAAAA
>CALZMY010000147.1 GCA_945788675.1 uncultured Gammaproteobacteria bacterium
TGATAATTGTCAGTATAATCGTCTCTATTATGAAACATACTCCGCAAGCGCTCAAAGACCTCGCCGCCCAAACGCTGGATTACTATAATCAGAAAGCCGAAGATTTCTTTGCCGGCACCATTGATCACGATGTTGAGCAGAACATCTCTGCGCTATTGGAACATATTGAAGGGGAGGGGCCTTTTACGATTCTGGATGTCGGTTGTGGACCGGGACGTGATCTTAAGACATTTACAGCACGCGGCCATACTGCGGTGGGGCTGGAGGGCGCGGACCGATTTGCTGATATGGCACGGACCTACAGCGGCTGCGATGTGTGGCTACAGGATTTTCTTAATCCCGATCTCCCGGCTAATCACTTTGATGGTGTGTTTGCCAACGCCTCGTTGTTTCATGTGCCGAGTCAGGCGCTGCCCCGGGTGTTACTGGCACTGCACGCGACGTTGAAACCAGATGGCGTGTTATTCAGTTCGAATCCACGTGGCAATAACCGGGAAGGCTGGAGCGGTGGACGGTATGGGGCTTATTACGATCTGGAAACCTGGCGCCATTATATGGTTTCCGCGGGTTTTGTTGAGCTGATGCATTATTATCGTCCACCTGACGTCCCGCGAGATCAACAGCCGTGGCTGGCAACTGTATGGCGTAAAACCAGATCGACTGAGGCATATCCTTAAGGAGAGTGACAATCGAAAATCATTTCCCTTTGATGCGCTGCGGGGGGTGATGGCCTTTATGTTCTCCCTTTTTAAAGTTGAGTTTGGCGTGGGTGATGCTTGTGCATCCATTGTGATAGCGTGGTTGCATCCATCGGGCGAGCATAGAGGTAACCCTGGTACTGATCGCAGCCCATCTCATTCAGCAAATTGAACTGATGCTGAGTCTCTACGCCTTCAGCCATCACTGTCATCCCGATGCTTTGCCCCAGTTTAATCAGTGCGGCAATGATCGACGCACTATTTTTGCTGGTAGTTATGTCATGAATGAATGCCTGATCGAACTTGAGCGTATCAAAAGGGTAGTCTTTGAGATAGCTTAATGAAGAATAACCGGTGCCGAAATCATCAATGACCAGACGTACCCCCAGGCCATGTAGTTGCGTTAATGTTTGGGTCACTATAGCCGAATCGTCTGCTAATATATTTTCTGTGATTTCAAGTTGGAGCAGGCTGGGGTCGAGCTGATACTCTTTCAGCACATTGGCGATCATACTTGCCAGGCCATGTTTCTGAAATTGTCGTACCGAGAGATTGATCGATATGCATAATGGGGGCAGCCCTTCCTGTTGCCAGAGGCGAATCTGTCGGCAGGATTCGTGAAATACCCATTCGCCCACAGGATGGATAAGCCCCGTCTCTTCCAGCAGTGGGATAAATTCAGCCGTGGGCACAGGGTTGCAGTTGGGGTGTTGCCAGCGCAGCAAGGCTTCAACGCCAAAAACTTTGCCGGAGCGGGTGTTGACCAGGGGTTGATAATGTAATTGAAATTCACCGCGGTGTACGGCCTGACGCAGACTGTCGATCATGGTCATGCGATCGTTTACGGCTACGCCCATTTCATCCGAATAAAATTTATAATTACTTCTGCCGTCGCTTTTTGCACGATACAGTGCTGTGTCTGCGTTACGGATTAAGGCTTCGGCGTGATCTCCACAATCTGGATAGGTTGCGATGCCGATGCTGATGGTGACGAAAATCTCCTCGCCACTCAAAGTAAAGGGCTTCGATAGAGCAGACACCATCTTATTGGCTACGGTAGCAACGTCGCTACCATGGCTGACGCCCTGCATGATGATGGTGAATTCATCACCACCCAGGCGTGCGACGGTATCCTCTGCGCGTATACAGCCTTGCAGGCGTTGCGCGACATTCACTAATAAATCATCGCCTGCCTTGTGTCCCAGCCTGTCATTAATATCTTTAAAATGGTCGAGGTCCAGAAACATCAGATCGACCCGCTCATCGTGACGTTTCGCATGCTGCAGCGCAGCATCGAGACGGTCATGAAATAACATGCGATTCGGCAGGTTTGTTAACGGGTCATATTGCGCCAGATAGGTGAGGCGTTCCTCCGAGCGCTTACGTTCGATTGCATAACGCAGTGAACGCGTCAGCAGATTGCCATCGCCCTGGCCCTTGACCAGATAATCCTGCGCGCCGGATTGCACCGCCTCGATGGCCATGTCAGTATCGTCCAACCCGCTGAGCACCACGATCGGCAGCGTTGATGAGACATTTAACACATGATTGATTGAATCGAGTCCATGCGCATCAGGCAGCGAGAGGTCGAGTAACATAGTATCGTAATAACCAGTTGCTAAATACTCGCACGCTTCCTGTAGTGTTTTTGCGTGTGTCAGCTGAAAGCCATACGCGCTCACTTCAAGGAGCATTTCATGAACCAGCCGCGCATCGCCCAGATTATCTTCGACTAATAGAACTTTTATGCTATCTGGGCCCATAATGTGCCTGTATATATTTAAATCTTGATGAGCTCTGACTTATTCTGAGGGCAGGCGCACGATAGTGAGCCAGAAGTCTTCAATGCTTTTGACGATGTTAATAAATTGATCGAGGTCTACCGGCTTGCTGACATAGCAGTTGGCATGCAGGTTGTAGGAGCGCAAGATATCTTCCTCAGCTTGCGAGGTTGTTAATACCACCACGGGAATGCGTTTTAATTCGGGGTCCTGTTTGATCTCTTCAAGCACCTCACGTCCATCTTTTTTGGGCAGATTCAGGTCAAGCAGAATCAGGTCTGGACGTGGCGCGTCACTATATTCGCCTTTGCGCTGCAAGAAGTTCATCGCTTCAACACCGTCTTCGGCCACGTGTAACTGATTGTTCACCTTGGCCTCTTTCAACGCCTCTCTGGTAAGGCGTACATCACCGGGATTGTCTTCCACCAGCAATACCCTGATGCCTATATTTGTATTGGTATCCATTGTGTTACTGCTCCTCACTGACAGATGGTAGGGTGAAATAAAAACATGTACCTTTACCGGGCTGGGGCTCAAACCAGATGTCACCCCCGTGGAGTGTGACTATTTTTTTACAGATGGCCAGTCCAATACCGGTGCCGGGGTACTCTGTTATCCCGTGCAGGCGCTGGAAGAGTTGAAAGATCCGCTCGCCGTACTGTGGCTCGATCCCGATGCCCTGGTCTGCCACAGAAAATATTATCTTGCCATCCTCACTACGTGCACCGACATGGATGACGGGTGGGGCGTCACCATGAAATTTGACGGCGTTGCCAATCAGGTTTTGGAACAGTTGTAGCAATTGCATGCTGTCGGCTATGACAAGCGGCAGATCGTCATGGGAGAGAACGACATTCTGTTCCTTGATCGCCATTTGTAGATTATTCAGTGCACGCTGTAAAACGACATTGCTGTCGGTCATTTCGAACGGTTGTCCACGTGTGCCGATCCTTGAAAAGGCCAACAGGTCGTTGATGAGCGTTTGCATGCGTGTGGCACCATCGACGATATATTCTATGAACTCATCAGCATCCTGATCCAGCTGGTTGTTGTAGCGTCGCGCCATTAACTGCGCATAGCTGGCGACCATGCGCAGTGGTTCCTGTAGATCGTGTGAGGCGACATAGGCAAACTGTTCCAGCTCGGCGTTAGAGTGCTCGAGGTCATTCGCATATTGCTCCAGAGCCTTGCGCGCCTGCTGTCGTTCGGTAATATCGCGTACTACGGCGGTTACCAGTTGACCTGTACTGGTCTGTAGTGGACTCAGGCTAATCTCGACCGGAAATTCACTGTGGTCACGATGCTGGGCAAATAACTCCATGCCAGAGCCCATCGGCCGGACATGGGCATCGGAAAAATAACCTTGACGGTGCCTGTGATGGTGATGACGAAAACGCTCGGGCAGTAATACTTCAATCTTTTGACCGATCAGTTCGGAGCGTGGATACCCGAACATCGTTTCGGTCATGCGATTGACCAGTGTGATTTGGCCATCGCTATCAATGATGATGATGGCATCGGGTGCTAACTCCAGCAACTGACGAAAGAGGTCACCGCTGTTCTCATCAAGAGCTAAGCTTGTTACTTCTTGCGACGTCTTGATCACTAACTATACCTCCAGCAAACCACAAGGTTAATTTATATCATATATATGTTTTTTGCATGCTTTCATTTTAAATTGACCTTTAAGTCAAAGTGGTTATTGGTGGTCGGAGGGGGGTAAAGCCAGCCTACGGTATGGAACGTAGATTCATGGTTGTGGAAGGTTGGAGGTCTGCTCGCGGCCATCACGCCTTTACTGATTAATACCCTGGTTGGCATTATACGTGGGTGGCGTGATTCCTGGGTTGGTAAGCCTGTGGCAGCGCTGTTTTGCACGCGCCGATAATGCTTGAACTTCTTTTCCTTCGTATGCCTAAATCTTAAGATTAAACGATCGCATCTGCGACCAGCTCTAACCAATGTTTAACCGTAATATCAGATCTGGTTTCCAGCTGCATGTGGCAACCGATATTCGCGGTTGCGATGATGTCGGGTTGGCCACTCATCAACGCCGTGAGTTTATTCTCCAGTAGCGTCTGTGACATCTTCGGTTGCAGGATGGAGTAGGTGCCCGCGGAGCCGCAACAGAGATGACCATCTGGCACAGTGGTGAGGTCAAAGCCGAGCTGGCCAAGGATCGTTTCGACACGTCCATTCAACTGCTGTGCATGTTGCAACGTGCAGGGTGTCTGAAAGGCGATCTTTTGGTGGGGTATGTTGAGTTTGAGTGATGAGAAATCTTCATTGGCAACCACTTCGCATGGGTCCTTTGCCAGCGCAGAGATCAACGCCGCTTTATCTGCGTAGAGCGGATCATCTTTGAGCGCATCGCCA
>CALZMY010000148.1 GCA_945788675.1 uncultured Gammaproteobacteria bacterium
ATTGTCATCTTATTTCTTAGAGCGACACTTTCCGCTGAAAATTGCCGCTACAGAACCAGACTCTATTCGAACCAGGCTCTATTCGAAACCAAAATTTTAAATGTTTGTGCCCACTAAACCTAAAACAACAATGATCGCGGTAATAGCAAAAACAAAAATACCATCCTGTTTACAAATATTTACATCAGACATTGTTCACATCTCCTAAAATATCAAACACTGTAAGTTATGCCAGGAATGCGAAATTTTCGCATCCCCCCTCGAGAAGAAACATAGCAAAACACTCAACAAATAAGCAAGTATTATTTTTAAGATAATTCACTTATTAATTATAGTGTTATAGCGATATTTACCATTCAAAAGACATGGGATTTTCGATCAATTGAAACAGTTCATCAGAAAACATCACGTACTTTATACAAAGTATTAAAGCGCTCAATCTATCAGGCTTCGACGTAAACAAAATTTGCACTGCACGCACCCACCTTCTCTCCCACTTGCTTACACCTGAAAAAGCCCCATCAAAATACAACTTAAAGAATCAAATAGTTACACCGATACCATCTATATATTAAGTACTGTTTTTATTTTGGGTGCGCATTGAAAAAAAATGGATTTAAATTTGCGATCATTTCAGCCTGCCTGCTTTTCAGCTTCGGCTTTAATGTACATGCCGGCTCGAAACTGCCTAAAGCAACCCATGACATCAGAATTTTGATCGATGTCTCTGGCAGTATGAAATGGAATGACCCGAATAATCTGCGCATCCCCGCGCTGAAATTACTCGCCAACCTGCTGCCACATAACGCTCAAGCAGGTGTGTGGACCTTTGGACGCCAGGTCAACATGCTGGTACCACTGGCCAATGTCGATAGTCAGTGGAAACGACAGGCCACAGAAGCTGCAGAAGAAATTCACTCCAGAGGACTCTTCACCAATATCGAAGAGACACTTGAAAAATCAACATGGGACTGGAAAAAAAATGATAAAATATTTGAACGCACCATCATTCTGCTAACGGATGGACTGGTCGATATCGATAAGGTACCAGCAAAAAACAGCTTATCAAGAGAAAAAATACTCAGCAAGATCATTCCTCGACTCACCCAGGCTGGCGCTACAATCCACACCATTGCACTATCAGGTGAAGCCGACGAACTACTGTTACAACAGCTCTCTGCGACCTCCAGTGGCTGGTATGAAAAAGCCAAAGATGCCGAAGACCTTGAACGTATCTTTTTTCGGATGTTTGAAAAGACCACCCAGCCTGACACATTACCACTGGTCGACAATCAGGTAATCGTTGATAGCAGCATCAAGGAGATGACTTTTCTCCTCTTCAACAGAGACAAGACACAACCTCCACAGATAACGCCCCCAGAAGGTAAAGCCTTTGGACTCCGCAGCGCATCAGAAAATATCAACTGGCATCATGAATCGCGTTATGACTTAATCACTATCAGCGATCCTGCCAGGGGTACCTGGCATGTTAACGCCGATATCGACCCTGACAATCGCGTTATGGTGGTCACAGATCTCAAAATGGTTACCACTTCGTTTCCAGATAACATTTACCTTGATGATCCACAATATTACTTCGTGTCGTTAAGCAGCGATGGAGAAGTGATCACCAAACCAGCCTTCCACCGCTTTGTCGACATTACCCTTCAACAGGCTCAGAGTAACAGGCAAACCTTGTATAAATTACGTGACGATGGAAATTCACCTGACGGAAAAGCGAATGATGGCACCTATAGCCTCAACCTTGGCGGGATATTAAACGAAGGCAAACATGAGCTGGTCACCTATGTCGATGGCACCACCTTCAAACGTGAAAAAAGACATCTAGTCAATGTCCATACATCTCCAGTCATCACATCCATAAAACCAGAAATGATTCTCGATGCAGCGATAGAAACCCTGTTTGTTATCCCACGCACAGACATGATCAATCCAGACTCGATGACGCTACATGCCACGGTTTCCAACAATACAGGCGAAGTTCAGAAGCTCGAAATCCCACGCAGCAGTCACAACGAATGGAAACTGCCGCTTGGTGATTTTGCATCGGATCGACAACACACTGTCTCTATCAATATCGAAGGGACACGGCCTAATGGTAAGCCGGTTAGAAGCAACGTTGGCCCGATACCCTTTGGCAACAATGCCAAACAGGTGCATGACGCCCCCCCCACTGCGGGACCAGTTGAGCACGTTGAAGCGGAAGAAATTCCCGAAGAAGTTCCTAATGAAATTGAAGAACCGATAGCAACGCCGCCTGCCGTTGAAGCAACAAAAGATGCCTCATCCGATCAAGCAAAGATTAGCTGGATTGCCGTTATGATCCCGATCGTTATGTTCAATCTATTACTGGGTGGCGGCGCCTACTTTGGATACCGAAAATGGAAAAACCGACCAATATCAGCCCAGCAAAAACCGTGGGAGGCTCTAGCTCATGAATAGCCTATACGCATCTCTGTCCATCATATTCGCCGAAATCAGCCTGATATTACTGGTGATTTGCGGCACGCTCATCTTCTTCAAATTACGCGACCAACGTAAAGATAAAGCGGCACTTACACTATTCACCGAAAAATTAAAGGCCGGCGAAGAAGAACGCCTCAACGTGTTATCGATAAAAATTCAGGAAAAACAAGGGCTGGAAGGTGATGCACTAGCCGCGACTGCAAAAGAGATCCACGATAAAGAAATCGACTTTTACATTACGACAATGACTATTTATGCAAACAGAGACAGTGATGCGCTCGAAGATATCAACCTGAAGATCACAGCGCTGGCAGAGTCCTATGCAAAGCTCGGTGGCACAATCACTGAAAACAGCGCTACTCCTGCCAGCGACGAATCTGGCGAAGAGATAATCGCGCTTAAAAATGAGCACACCCGCCTGCAACAGGAACTCGATGCCACAGAGAAGGTCAATGAGCGCCTCGAAAAAGAACTAGAATCTGCCAAACAGGAGATGCGTGAGACAGTCGCCGAGTTTGTCTCTGCATTCAGTGGCGGTCGTGATGCCGCTGAAGAAAAGATCGCACAGCAGCAACAAACACGGACACCTGATAGCAGCCAGGAAACGACTACTGAAGAAGAGTCCACCCCCGAAATTGAAAGTACCCTGCCAGTGGAAGAGCCATCAGTCTCCGAAAATGAGGTGTTAGCCAGTGACGATTCCATTACGGAAATAGCTTCAACAGAAGAGAACAACAGCACCGAAGAAGACTCGCCGTCTGAGCAACCCGAGGGTGACAACAATCCATTCCTGAGCATTGATGAGGCCTGTGGTGATGACGCGACTGCCAGCATGATTGATCGCGCCATGGATGAAACCGAGCTCAATATTGACCTCGGCCTTGACCCAGATGAGAAATTACCAGAGCCACCTATAACAGAGGATATCCCCACTCCAGCCCCCGCAGCGCTAACAGAAAACAATGCCGACGACGAGCTTGCCGCTACCGACAATATTGATGCAACCCTGGCAGCCAGCACTAGCGATGAGCCAAAGCCACCCGCTACCGTTGAAGAGACTGATGCTAAAGAAGATGTTGATACAGATGACATCGAAGCAATTCTTGCCGCCGCTTCTGATGAAAATCAAAATAAGCCAGACGCTACAACAGAAAAATCAGATGCTGACGTAGAGATTAACGCAGACGACATCGACGCCATCCTCAATGATATCGATTTCAGCGCTGCCAGCGCCATACCTAATGAAAAAAAGGAAGAGGAAAAGGTGGATTAGCGGGTACAGAAAAGGCGGCCAAGGGGCCGCCTTTTTAAGATGCAAAAACGATAACGGTATTTGTTACAGCTTATCGCCTTCGCTAGCAAGATACGAAGCGACACCTTCAGCGGTCGGAGACATGCCTTTGTCACCCTCTTTCCAGCCTGCAGGACAGACTTCACCATGCTCTTCGGTAAACTGCAGCGCATCAATCGTACGCAGCATCTCATCAATGTTGCGCCCCAAAGGCAGGTCATTAACCACCTGATGACGCACAACACCTTCTTTATCGATCAGGAAAGAACCACGCAGGGTCACAGCTTCATCCAGCAGCACGTCATAATCACGCGCGATGCTCTTGGTCAGGTCCGCAACCAGTGGATATTTCACATTGCCGATACCGCCCTCATCAATGGCCGTGTTTTTCCACGCATGATGGGTAAAATGTGAATCGACCGAACAGCCAATCACCTGCACATTACGCTTTTCAAACTCTGCAATTCTGTGATCAAACGCAATCAGCTCAGATGGGCATACGAAGGTGAAATCCAGCGGATAGAAAAACAGCACAACGTACTTACCACGGGAATCAGAGAGCTTAAAATCCTCTTTAAAACCACCATCCGGCATCGCTGCTGTTGCGGTAAAATCAGGGGCCTCTTTGGTTACCAGTACACTCATTTTTTAATCTCCTTGAACAAAACTTAACAAATTCGTCTAAAACAACGCTTCAGGGCAGACACACCCGAACATGCCATCATGGGGGCTAAAGTGTAGCGTTTTTATCGATCACTACAACCCCGATTTCATAAGGACAATCGCCATTCACACCTTTCCACATCTTATAGTGTAATCCAGCCCGCCGATGAAGTGTTACACTTACCCGTATCGCACCATTATACTCACTTACGTTCTTTGACACATGCCCCGTATTTATATCGCTGCCGCACTTTCCATCAATACAGAAGTCTCGATTGAAGGGAGTGCCGCCAACCATATCAGTCGTGTTTTACGCCTCAAAGAAGATGACGAGATCATCCTGTTTAACGGAAGAGGTGGCGAATACAACGCCACCCTCACCGTCATCGAACGAAAAGCGGTGTGCGCTCACATTGATAGCTTCAATCCACGAGAGTGTGAATCCCCGCTGCGAATCACGCTGGCACAGGGAATTTCACGTGGCGAGCGAATGGATTATACGCTGCAAAAATCGGTGGAACTGGGCGTCAGCCGTATCATCCCGCTCTCCACCGAGCGCTG
>CALZMY010000149.1 GCA_945788675.1 uncultured Gammaproteobacteria bacterium
AGTAATGGGGCGACGAAATGTAAAGCACGCATGGGATACCAGCCTGGTTGCATAAAACGTTATGTGGGGAGATTGTCTAAATCTAGCCCAAACCTATCAGATTACAGATTATAGCTCATTCTTCGTCCAGAGAGGCCTGGATATCACCGATCTTCCTGACCCACGGATTACTTTTACGTAGCGAGGATGGCAGTGTCTGAGCGGCGGCCTGGGCCGCTTCACGGCTATTGTAGCTGCCATAGATCAGTGAATACCATGGGATACCTTCGCGTGTTTTTTTGTAATAGGCCGCCTTGTCGAGATAGTCGCCATTTTTGATCTGATGTCGCAGCAGGCGTTCGTTTTCGGTACCCAGTATCTGAATCGTATAGAGGCCAGCACCCTGCGACATTACCCATGTCGTGTCACGGATTGTGTTGCTGATTGGCATCAGGTTCTCAGTAGCCGGGATGGCAGGGGTCGTCGTGCTGGGCGCCGGCGTATGAGATGCTAATGCGGGTGTCATGCTAACAATAGCGCTATCGTGGCCATCGTGTTGGCCGTCACTGTTCAGTCCCAGCAGTTTGTAGGCCTGGTCGGAGACGCTGACCGCCTCCTGAATAACCGATGTGTCTGGGTAGTCTTTAACCACCGTCTTTGTCAGTAAAGCCGCCTGGGCTGGATTATTTTGATCCAGCTGCTGTCTGGCTGAGGCCACCAGCTGCTGCGCAATGCGTTCATTGAGTGTCTTGATGCGCTGATTTGTGTCCGCGTTGTATTTACCGTCAGGAAACCAATTGTTGAGTTCGTTCAGGAGTTCGAGCGCCATCTTTGCTTCAAAAGGGATTGGGGTAACATTTTCGTCGAGTTTAGCGATAGCGGCATCATAAGCGGTGAGGCCGCGCAGGTAATAGGCGTAGTCGACATTTTTATGTTGTGGGTGATCACTGATAAAGCGTTCTGTGGTGGCGATGGTAGAGCTCGTCTGTCCATTTTTATGATAGGCGTAGGCGAGTTCCAGTTGTCCCTGTAACGCGAAATTATCGCTCGGGTATTGTGTGATCAGCATGTTGAAGTGACGGATGGCCTCCTGGAGGTCGCCACTATTCATCGCCTCTTTACCGCTAGAGTAGATGGCGCTGGCAGTCATGGGTTGTGGTGGTGGCTGATGTTCGGCGCTGTTTTGTCCAGTGGCGGCACAGCCTGTGAGTAGTAGCGTGAATGCAGTGATAAAACAGTAGACTATATTGGTTGGTCGCATATGTTTAGATCCTGTTATTCGGGGTGTCCTTGCCTGCGAAGGCACCATATAGGCGCATGCTACCTCTGGAGGGCAATGCTGCAGTTAGATATTTTGGCTTCATCGCATCCGATTATGAGTTAATTTGAGGCTGCTTGCATAGTGCTTTTGTGAGATGACCTGATCAATTATTTTTTAGATAGGTTTGTAACTTGCCTGCGAGTGTGTTGCAGGCAGTCATTTTATCTTGCTCGGCATTTGTCAGCTCGCCGTCCCTGGTTGAGTACTTACAGGTAAGGCCGCCTCCGTTATTGTCCTCTCTGATGGTCAGCAGATCTTTTTCCTGAGAATATTCTGCATTGAGATGGCCGCCAAGGTAGAGGCGATAGGTGGACGAATGGCTGTGCCACTGGGTATTGTGGTGGCGACTCAATTTTTTGCTGATGTTAATAATGTCAGGTGCGGGTATCAGTGGTTCGGGCGTGGCTACGGTGGCCATTTCCTTGGGCGCATTTCTGTTAAGCGGTCTGCTCACCGTTTCATTCTCGAGTTCGATGGATGTTACGATCGCTTCCGCTTCCGCTTCCGCTTCCGCATTCGCTGGCGCTGGCGCTGGCACAGATACAGGTGCGGGTGCGGGCACGGGCACGGGCACTGACACTGGTACAGGTAGCGGCGCAGGCACAGATACGGACGCAGATTCAACCACGTCGGCGGGGGCGTTGGTGACGTGACTCACCACCGGGGGTGTGATGGCCGCAGGCTGCGCGTCGGATTTGAGTGCGGTCTGCATGGGGGCAAGCGCGACGTTGTGTTGATTATCGCTGTTTATCCCCAGGAGCTGATAGGCCTGGTTGGTGATGATGGCCGCTTTCTGAATTGACGATGAGTCAGGGTGCTCTTCAACCACTGCTTTGGCGAGCAGGCCGGCCTTGGCCAGATTGCCCCGGTCAAGTTGCTCTTCTGCCGCGATGATTAGATATTGTGCCATTCGATCATCAAGGTCATTAATGCGTTGCTGGGTATCGCCACTGAACTTGCCATTGGGGAAGTGATGCATGAGTTCGTGCAGAAACTCAAGCGCCATATGCGCCTCATAAGGTGCGCCAGTGATGGCTGTGTCAGTGGTGATGCCTTCATTCAGTCTGGCGACGGCAGCCTCATAGGAGGTGAGACCACGCAGATAATAGGCGTAATCGATGTTTTTATGTTGTGGGTGTTGATTGATAAAGCGCTCTGTCGTGGCAATCGCAGCGCTTGTCTGGCCATCTTTATGATAGGCGTAGGCCAGTTCGAGCCGTCCCTGGAGCGTGATTTCGTTGACCGGATACTGTGTTATCAGGGTGTTGAAGTGGTGAATCGATTCCTGAGGGTTGCCGTTACCCATCGCCTCTTTGCCAGCGGTGTAAAGCGCGCTGGCATTGACAGGTTGGGTTGGCTGGTCGCGGTCGGTGCTATGCGGCATGGGGGTGGTCGCACAGCCTGTCAGCAGTAACAACAAGGCAGTGACAAAACAGTATATTATGTTGATTGGTCGCATCTGTTCAACTCCTGGTCAGATCCCGGTTGGCCAGGGTGCCTTTACTGGTATCATTAAACATTATTTATAGTCTGTTATGAGATATAAGGGAGCCTATGAATAAGTGTCATTGCGAGGAGCAGCGTAACGCAGCAATCTCCCAGCTTATAGATACCAAAGGCCGGAGATTACTTCGCGTTGGCTCGTAATGGCACAATTATTTCTTAATTTAGAGGCTCCTTGAGGTTAAATTGCGTAGGTCGCTCGCTTGTGAATAGATTATGGGCTTATATGCACGTGAATAAAAGGGTTGGGTGACGGTTTGTCATGAGTGAAGTAGAACATTTAAGTGCGACAGTGGCAGATGAGTTGGCGGGACAGCGTCTTGACCGGGTATTGGCGCAGTTATTCAGCGACTATTCACGCGCACGCCTGCAGCAGTGGGTGAGTGATGGCGCGGTGGAGGTCGATGGACGGCAGCTGAGATCGAAGGACAAGCTGCGTGGCGGTGAACAGATCGAGATCTGTGTCGAGCTGGAAGCGCAGATAGAGTCGCAGCCCGAGGCGATTCCGCTCGATATTGTCTATGAAGATGAGGCGCTGCTGGTGATCAATAAACCGGTGGGGCTGGTGGTGCATCCGGCGGTAGGCAATCGTGATGGCACTATGCTGAATGCGCTGTTGCATCACGCGCCAGAATTGGCGGCGGTGCCGCGCGCGGGGATTGTGCACCGTATCGACAAGGATACCAGTGGCCTGTTGGTGGTGGCGCGCACCCTCAAATCGCAAAAATCGTTGACTGATCAGATCCAGCGGCGTGAATTCGAACGTGAATATCAGACCATAGTGTGCGGCGTGATGACGGCGGGCGGGACGGTTGATGCGCCCATCGGGCGTCACCCCACGGTACGTACCCGCATGGCGGTGGTGGGGAGTGGTAAGGAGGCGCGCACCCACTATCGGGTCATGCAGCGTTATCGTGCCCATACGCATGTACAGGTGAAACTGGAGACCGGACGCACCCATCAAATTCGGGTCCACATGGCCCATATTCGCCACCCGATTGTGGGGGATCAGGTTTATGGTGGGCGCTTGCGTATCCCTAAAGGGTGCGGTGAGGTGTTGTCAGGACGATTGCGTAGTTTTAAACGACAGGCACTGCACGCTGCAAAATTGGGTCTGAGCCATCCCGATAGTGGCGAGCAGATGGCGTGGCAGTCGCCATTGCCGCAGGATATGGCTGCATTGCTGGAAGCGCTTGATGCTGATCTGAAACAGGCCGAATCGTGACGCTTGATCGTATCGATGGCGCTGATGGGCTGCACTGGATTACCCCCGGCTGGCCAGCACCGAAAGGTATATATGCGGCTTCTACCCTGCGTAGCGGCGGTGTGAGTGTTGGCGAATATGCCACGCTTAATCTTGGGGATCATGTCGCTGATGGTGCGACTGCGGTGACGACGAACCGCCAGCGCCTGCAACAGGCGCTGGCATTGCCTACTGCGCCGAGTTGGCTGACGCAGGTGCACGGCGTCGATTGTGTCGATGCGGCTGATAGCGCATTGGGTTGTGAAGCGGATGCGAGTTTCACTATCCGGCCAGGCGTTGTCTGCACTGTGCTCACCGCTGACTGCCTGCCGCTGCTGCTGTGTGACAAAAATGGCGCGGCGGTGGCCGCCGTCCATGCCGGCTGGCGCGGGCTGGCGGCTGGCGTGATTGAGTCGACCATCGCCGCGATGGGTAAAGGCCGAGCGCTGATGGCGTGGCTGGGGCCTGCTATTGGGCCGCAGCGCTTTGAAGTGGGCGCTGAGGTACGTGCCGCCTTTGTGGCGCGCGATGCAGAGGCCACAGCGGCCTTTATGCCTGGCGAGGATGGACGCTGGCTCGCTGATCTCTATCAGTTGGCAAAAATTATACTTAAAAAACAAGGAATTAGTGATATTTATGGCGGTCAGTGGTGCACCGTCAGTGAGCCTGAAAACTTCTATTCCTACCGTCGTGACGGGGTCACCGGCCGCATGGCGACGCTGATCTGGATGAAGGGCTAGATCTATCTTGAGTCTACCTCGGCTCAGACATCCTTTTTTAACCAAACTCATGTAGAATTGCCGCTCTTTCAACTGGATAGAAACGGTTAATTTGCGCGTATGAAATCGAACTTTTTGAAAATCATAGTATTGTTGTTTTCCCTGGGCGCACTGGTGGGTTGTAGTAATCCGCCGTTGGTCGACGCGGTTGAGTCCGGCAATGTGCGGGCGGTCGAGGATCTGTTGAATCAGGGGGTTGAGCTCAATGTCTATAACCGTGCCGGAGATTCTGCGCTGGCACTGGCCATTCGTCACGGTCACCTCGAAATTGCGGCGCTACTGCTGAAGCGCGAAGTCGATATCAACGCCCCGGGAGTGTTGAATACCACACCGCTGATGCTGGCGGTTTCTGGACCCTATCCCGGCATTGTACAGCTGATGATCGACAAGGGTGCCGATGTGAATGCCGGGGACACCAATGGCAACACGGCACTGATGTTACTGCCGATGGCCGATGAGCCGGAGGTGATCGAGATCCTGCTGGCCAATGGTGCCGATGTCAACGCCTATAACCGTGAAAATATCGGTGCGCTGATGGTAGCGGCGTTCATGGGGCACATCAAGATTGCCGAGTTGCTGATTGCCAATGGTGCAGAGGTTAATAAACAGGCCAAAGATGGACAGAATGCGTTGATGCGCGCGGCACGTCAGGGGAAGATCGATATGATCTCACTGCTGCTTGATAGCGGCGCCGATATTCATGCTAAGACGCTCGATGGTGAAAGTGCGGTTGATTGGGCGATGGAGCAGGGGCAGGTTGAGGCCGCAAGCTATTTAAGAAAACTGGGCGGTTGAGCGCAGCTGCTGTTTTGATGCAATGTAGTTGCGGTTAATGAGTAGGGAAAGGCGATGAGCCCGTTAGGATGGATTGTACTGTTTTGCCTGCTGGTCGGCGTATTGAGTGTCGCCGCCGCCGGACTATTTCTGTTGTTGCCGCAGCCGCTGCGCACACGACTGCTACCCCATCTGATTAGCTTTGCGACGGGCGCACTGCTGGGCGCTGCTTTTCTCGCGTTGTTGCCACATGCGCTGGAGACGGTGGGTGACGGCGACACACATCGGGTCACCTTCGCGGTGCTGCTGGGGCTACTCGGATTTTTTATTATGGAGAAGATGGTGTTGTGGCGACATTGCCACCATACCGAGTGCGAGGCGCATCATGCGCGTGAGGTCGATGAGCATCAAAGTGGTGTTGCAGGACCGTTGATCGTGGTGGGGGATGCGGTCCATAATCTGATCCACGGCGTATTGATGGCGGCCGCCTTCCTGGTGGATATCCATTTGGGTATTGTCACCAGTCTGGCGGTGATGGCGCATCAGATCCCGCAGGAGTTGAGTAACTTTGCGGTGTTGCTGCATAGTGGGTTTAATCGTGCTCGTGCACTGCTGCTTAATATTGTATCGAGTCTGACCGCACCACTGGGTGGCATTATCGGTTATTTTGGGCTCAAAGGGGTTGAGTGGTTGATGCCCTATATGTTGGCGATTGCGGTTTCTAGCTGTATCTATATTGCGGTGTCGGATCTGATCCCGGGGCTGCATAAACGCACCGAAATCAGCACGTCGCTGCAGCAGGTGCTGTTGATCTGTAGCGGGGTGCTGGTGATCTACCTGACGCATCTGTTGCTGCATTAACTACAGATGGAGGGGGCTATGGATAAGTGGTATATGGTCGTTGTAGTGGGGGCTGATCGTCCTGGGATCGTCGCGAAAGTAACCTCTGCACTCTATGACGGTGGGTGTAATCTTGGCGAGGCATCGATGGCTCGCCTCGGTGGAAACTTCACGATGATGTTGATGGTGCAGAGTGAAGGGCGCGAGAAGGAGTTGCAGGCGATGTTGGCGCCGGTGATTGACTCGCTTGGTCTGCATCTTCACATCGATAGCATCAATGGTGAACTGCACCATCACGTCGAACCCGATGTGCGCATCACGCTGTTTGGTGAAGATCGTAGTGGTATTGTTGCCCACGCGACTGCCGCGCTGGCGGAAGTCGGGTTGCACATTCTTTCGCTGGAATCCGATGTGGCAGGGAGTGAGGATAAGCCAATCTATGTGTTACATATCGAAGGTGCGGCACGAGAAGGTGTGCCCGCTCTGGAGTCCGCATTGGAGATTATCGCCAACGAAGGGATCGAGACCCGTCTGGCACCTATCGAGACCGTGATCGGATAGTCTGGGATTGGATGACCCAAAATTGAATAGTCTGGGATTGTCTGAGCAGCGATTAGTTGACGTGCGACTGAGTGACTGCATATGGCGTTACTGAATATCCTGCAATACCCGGATGAACGTCTCAAGCAGGTGGCTGATGAAGTGACGGTGTTTGATGATGCACTGCGTGCATTCATCCATGATCTTGAAGAGACCATGCGTGGCGGACCGGGGGGTGTTGGCATTGCCGCACCTCAGGTGGGTCGGGCTGAGCGTATCGCCATCGTCGATGTCTCTGCTAAAAAGAAGATCAAACAGCATGGTCGGATGGTGCTGATCAATCCTGAAATTATTGAATGGCACGGATCAATCGTTGGACGCGAAGGCTGTCTGTCAGTGCCGGACTATACTGGCAATGTAGTGCGCGCCGAAAGCATCACGCTAGCAGCGCAGGATGAGTTTGGTGAGTTGAGCCGTTATGAGATGGAAGATTATGAGGCGCGCGCGGTCCAGCATGAGATAGACCATCTTGACGGTATGCTTTTCCTTGATCGCCTCGTCAGCCGGCGTAGTGACCTCTTTAAGCGTAAGGCCTATCAATAAAGCCGTACTCGTTTTTATGCGCCATTCGTTTTATGATTTTGTTTGAGGAGCAGTTAGCCCCTTATATTTAAAACGGACAGTTACACAGAATTATTTACAGGGTCAAAAATTGAGTGATGCAATAGGTAGAGTGAATTATGGGAATTACGCTAAACCATACAATTGTTCCATCTCATAATAATGTTGAGTCAGCAAAGTTCTATGCAAGAATTCTGGGCTTCGAGTTTGTCAAAGAGTGGGGGCACTTTGCTGTTGTTAAGGTTAATCAAACTTTATCGTTAGACTTTCAGGTTAAGGATAAATTTTCGTCAATTCATTACGCTTTTAAAGTCAACGATCAGCAGTTCGATAAAATAATGGAACGCATAAGAAATGACAATATTAGTTTTGGTAGTGGTCCATCTTCATTAGATGATGGAGAAATCAACCATAATTATGGTGGGCGCGGCGCATATTTTAAAGACCCAAATGACCACGTTCTGGAAATTATAACTAAAGAC
>CALZMY010000150.1 GCA_945788675.1 uncultured Gammaproteobacteria bacterium
GACCTGAGCGGTTCATAATAATGGCTGTGTCCACCCATCAATCAGGAGAAACTTAATGCGTACAACGGACCACAATAAACTTGACCGCCTGTTTATCGAACGCTGGTCGCCACGGGCATTTTCATCCGAGCCAGTCGCGGCGGAAGATATCCAGACCCTGTTCGAAGCGGCGCGCTGGAGCCCCTCCTGTTTCAATGAACAGCCCTGGCGTTTTGTCTATGCCCAGCAGCAGGATGACCTGGAAAGATTTCGCTCGGTGCTGGCGGAGGGAAACCAGGTTTGGGCCAACAATGCGCCGTTACTGGTTCTGGTATTCAGTAAAAACAGCTTTACCTCAAACGACAAACCCAACCGTTGGGGCGATTTCGACACCGGTGCGGCCTGGATGGCGCTCGCCTTACAAGCCCACAAGCTTGATCTATATGCTCACGGCATGGGCGGCTTTGATGCTGACAAGGCCTTTGCCGTCACCGGCATGGACTCATCGGAATATAATGCCATCTGTGCCGTCGCCATCGGTAAGCTGGGAGACGCCAACAGTTTGCCTGAAGCACTGAGGGAGCGAGAAACCCCAAGTGGACGCAAGGCGATGAGCGAGATTGCATTCGAAGGAAGCGTCAAAAATTGAGGGCAAAAAGCCATCGACGAATATAAATTCATGGCGGGAGATCAGTTCCCTAAATCACAGTAGCAAAGGCGGGTGGTGGTGGGTATCACCACCGCCTCCAGTTGAGATCGGTTCCCGGCAACTGCTCAGAATGCTCGTATCACTCTTCAGGGCAGCATATCCAGCTCGAGAACCGGGGCAAATAGCTATCACTGTTTTACGCACAGCGACACACCCATGCAGCCATAACTCGCCCGAGACGGCCAAGATATACCTTATTTACACAAAATTACAGCAGAAACATACAATTTAGGGTATAATCCCGCTCCTTATTGGAATCAACCGATAAGTTCGTACCCTCCCCCCATGCAATATTTTGAGGGGTACGACCCTCGAACACTACAGGTATTTACAGATGTCATCACCCATTGAGAGCTTTGCGCAGCTAGCGCTTGCTGCCCCTATTCTCCGCGCGCTGGACGATATTGGCTACGAATCGCCATCCCCCATCCAGGCAGAAAGTATCCCGCACCTGCTGAATGGAGACGACCTTCTTGGGCAGGCACAGACCGGTACCGGTAAGACGGCGGCCTTTGCACTGCCACTGCTGAACAACCTCGACCTCTCGCAAAAGACGCCGCAGCTGCTGGTTTTGACACCGACTCGCGAGCTGGCGATTCAGGTCGCTGAAGCGTTTCAGAGCTATGCACGCCACCTGAAAGGCTTTCACGTATTACCGATCTACGGTGGCCAGGGGATGGACACGCAGCTGCGTCAACTGAAGCGCGGTGTACATGTCGTGGTCGGCACACCCGGCCGTGTAATGGACCATCTACGCCGCAAAACGCTGTCACTGGCGGGACTGAAATCGCTGGTGCTGGATGAGGCGGATGAGATGTTGAAGATGGGTTTCATCGATGACGTCGAGTGGATCCTGGAGCAGACACCAGACACTCGTCAAATCGCGCTCTTCTCGGCGACGATGCCAGATGTGATCCGCAAGGTGGCCAATCGTTATCTGAAAAATCCTAAGACGGTAAAGATCAAATCAGAATCCACCACAGTCGACACCATCGATCAAAAATATTGGCAGGTAAGCGGCCTGCATAAACTCGATGCGCTGACCCGCATCCTCGAAGTGGAAGAGTTCGATGCCGCGATCATCTTTGTCCGCACCAAAAATGCCACCGCAGAACTGGCACAAAAACTGGAAGCGCGCGGTTACGCCAGTGCAGCATTGAGTGGCGACGTGACACAGGCACTACGTGAACGCACCGTCAACCAACTGAAAAAGAAGGTGATCGATATCATCGTCGCCACCGACGTCGCGGCCCGTGGTCTCGATGTGCCACGCATCAGCCACGTCATCAACTACGACATCCCCTATGACACCGAGGCGTATGTACACCGTATCGGTCGTACCGGGCGTGCCGGACGCAAAGGTACTGCGATCCTGTTTGCGGCACCACGCGAAACCCGCATGCTGCGCGCCATCGAGCGCGCTACCAACAAAAAGATCGAACGGATGCAGCTACCATCGATTGAAGCGGTCAGCAGCAAACGCGTGACCGAATTCAAACAGCAGATCCTCGATACCATCGAGTCTGAAGACCTCACCTTTTTTAACGAGGTGTTGATGCAGATCGAGCAGGAGCAGAACATCAGCCCACAGGATATCGCCTCTGCACTCACCTTTATGGTGCAGCGTGAACGCCCACTGATGCCTAAACAACAAGCCGTACCCACGGCGCGCAAAGAGAGAGATCGCGTGGCTGGTGACAGAGACAGACCTCGCGAAAAACGCGTCGCACCTGGTTCACTCGGTAAGGCACGCCGCCTGAAGAAACACCCAGAGGTCGAGATGGCGCGCTATCGCATCGAGGTGGGTAAGGTACACGAGGCATCACCGGGTGACATCGTCGGCGCCATCGCTAATGAAGCTGAGATCGACAGCCAGTACATTGGTGACATCAAACTCTACGACGAATTCAGCACCGTCGACCTACCGGCGGATATGCCGGCTGATATCTTCCAGCTGCTAAAAAAGGCACGTGTACGCCAGCAGGCACTGGCGATCTCGATCACTAAAGATGGTGCCTTTGGCCGTAAAGGTGATGCAAAGGGTGGCGACAAAAAGCGTAAATTCGCCGACAAGAAAGAGGGCTCTCGCGCGAAAAAGCCTGGCAAAGAAAAGTTCATCAATAAACGTGCGGATAGCAAATCTAAAAAGTCAAAGAGCAAAGGGAAGATATCGCTGTCTAAAAAGGCTGCAGATTAACGAGGCTATCGCTCCACTTGCTTCCAAATAATTGCCGGAAGCACCTAAAGGTGCTTCCGCGTGGGAAACAGAAACAAGAAATTTTACCCCTGCAACATCTTTTCTATCGCCTCAATATCCGCCTGGGCCGTCTCCAGCACACGCAGTGTCATCTTCGGTCCAAGACGTCCCAGTGAAAATTTAGTAAATGCAGGCACTTCATCGATTGCCGGATGACACTCCATCTGCGGTGTATCGATAAAGCTATAGAGTTGCGCCAGCAGCACCACATCGCAATAATCCGGCTTCGCTCCGGAATCACGATACCAGTCGCATGCACCACGTACCACATCGATAAGATCAAGTTCAAAATCCCAGCGGCGCAACACCTGCACGCCAGCATCACAACTCAGCTTGTCGACAATATTACTCAACAACGCCTCATCTTCGACAAGCTCAGGATATTTCTCTGCATAGCTGATGATTGGCAGCGCACCGATATTATGTATCAGCCCCGCCAGCATCGCGCGATCCTCATCCACACCACGCCCATGGCGTGAGATCACCGCACCCAACGCCGCCACCTGAGTGCTATGCTGCCACGCCTTGCGCATAAAATGGTTGAGCAGCGACGATTCACTCTTGAACATCTGTTGTAACGAACAGCCAATCACCAGGTCTCGTGTCACCTTTAACCCCATACGAGAGATCGCCATCTGGCAAGTGGTAATCGGTGCCTTGCCACGATACATCGGGCTATTGGCCACCTGTATCAAGCGACCCACCAACGGTGGATCTGCCATCACAATGCGTGCCACCTCGGAGACATCGGTTCCCTTATGCTTGACCGCTGCCTGCACCTGCAGGGCGATATCGGGCAGACTGGGAATTTTCAACTTGTTGGCTTTAGCATCGCGCTCAATGTCGGCCATCAACAGCGTCATCAGTGCTGCCTCATCCAGTGGCTCGTTGTCATCGATCTTATCCGGAGCAGGGGCGCCACCCAACGCCTCTCGCACAACGGCATCGCTGAGACGAAAGATGACCACGCTGTCATTGGCGCGGATTGTCCACTGACAAGGCTTAGTGTAGTTGAGTGGCAATTTTGCCCGATCGCTATTGGCGCTCACCACTTCATCTTCACGATCTGGCGCTTCCATCAAGACCTCCCCGGAAGCAAGGTAATAGCTCCAGGGCTCGTTGGAACCATGACGCGCAACAGTCTCCCCAGCGAGCAAGGTCTCAAACCAGGTCTCCTGGGCAAGCTGCTGCAACACCATCGTACCGAGCTTATCGAGTGGTGATAATGCACCCAGCACCTCTGCGCTGACGAGCTTGTCTGTCCTCATTAATCATGCTTCCTGTTTGAGAAATGCATTCCAGTTAAATCTTCAATCAAAATACGATGGTAAAACTACGACAATCACTCACAAATTCATAGCTTAAATATTGCATTGCGCAATATATCTAAACATTCATCTCCTTATTAACGGCTAATAACGATAATTTCATTATATTTTATATATTTGACCGTTCAACAACCTGACTGTCAATCATTCCCACAATAGACGTATACCAATAATCAGCAGTAACAATACAAAGCCCTTTTTCAACACCTTCACTGGCAGACGATGGGTCAGCTTCGCCCCCAGCGAGGAGAACACCACACTGGTTGCCACCACCCCCAGTAGTGCAGGCCAGTAGAGATAGCCACTACTACCCGGCGGCAGAGAGGCCACACCAGATCCCGCGATCCAGTATCCGACAGCCCCCGCCACGGCGACTGGCAGCCCACACGCCGCCGATGTGGCAATCGCCTTGCGTGCAGTGGTGTTACACCACAACAGGAACGGTGTCGTTATCGTGCCGCCACCAATGCCAACCAGCGCTGAAACCGTCCCGATCACGGCACCCGCTCCCGCCAACGCTACTCGCCCTGGAAACTGGCGTGCCGCGACTGGTCTCAGCTCAAACGCCATCTGCACCGCGACCAGCAACGTGAACAGTGCAAATATCTTCTGTAGCCATGTGCTGGCGAGCTGGTCTGCCAGCAGTGCGCCACACAGCGCGCCCACCACGATACCACCACTGAGGCGTGCGACGATTGACCACATCACCGCTGCGTGATGATGATGGGTGCGAATCGACGACAGCGAAGTAACCACAATCGTCGCCAGCGAGGTACCCAGCGCCAGGTGCATGATGATTGCCTCATCAAACCCCTGTGTCTCAAAAGTGAAGGCGAGCGCCGGCACGATGATCAAACCGCCACCGATGCCCAACATCCCCGCCAACGTCCCTGCCACAGCACCCAGTAGCAAATAATAGAGTAGTGCCTCGATCATTGATTAGCCCAGTCCTTCATTAGAGTGCTAAAATCTCGGGATTCAGTATAGCGCCTTTGTAAAAAGGTGCGATTTTGTGCGCCATATTTAAGTTTTAATTTTCTGGGTGAATGGGGAGAGGCAGATGTATCCGAAGGTTGTAGCCACACATAACAAGATCATTGGTGTCCTGGGGGGAAGCGGCTTTGTCGGCCAGCACCTGGTGCGCGCACTAGCTGAGGCCGGTTATCAGGTACGCGTACTGGCACGGCATCGCGAGCGTTGCCGCGAACTACTTGTACTACCACGTGTCAGCGTCATCGATAGCGACATCATGTCTCTCTCCAACCTGCACCAACACCTTGCCGGCTGCAGCGCCGTCATCAACCTGGTCGCGGTACTGAATGAAAATAAAAAAGGGGATTTCCAGCGCCTGCACGTCGAACTGCCACGCATGATCATCGATGCCTGTGTCGCTAACAAGATCGACCGCATCATCCACATAAGTGCACTGAACGCCTATGCCGGCAAGGCCCCCAGCCGCTACCTCACCAGTAAAGGTGAAGGCGAAGACACCATGCACATGGCTGCCGATGAGGGCATCAACGTCACCAGCCTGCGCCCATCGGTAATTTTTGGCCCCGGCGATCACCTTTTCAACCGTTTTGCATCACTGCTCAAATTCATCCTGCACCTGCCGTTAGCGTGCCCCAATGCTCGCTTTGCACCAGTCTATGTGGGTGATGTGGTCGATGTGATCATCAAGTCACTCAACGAAAAAGCGACCTTCGGGCAGCGCTATGATCTCTGTGGTCCAAGAGTCTACACCCTGCAACAACTGGTGGAGTTCACCATTAAGACCCTTGGCATTAAACGCAAGGTGATCCCGCTGGGCAATGGCATATCAAAACTACAGGCTCGTATCATGGGACTGCTACCGGGCAAGCCACTGACCTACGATAACTATCTCTCGATGCAGGTCGATAGCATCAGCAAAACGCCATTCCCCGAGCGCTTCGGCATCACTCCACAATCAATTGAAGCCATCGTGCCACGCTATCTGCTGAACAAGCACCAGCGTGGCCAGTTTAATCGCTTCCGTCTCTATGCGGGACGTGATGATTAGCTGCCACCACTAAGACTCCGCCACAGATGGAAATCTACATGGTTGGAGGCGCGGTGCGCGACAAGCTGCTGGGACTACCCATCAAGGATCGCGACTGGGTCGTGGTCGGTGCAACGCCTGAAGAGATGCTGGCACAAGGCTACTCTCAGGTGGGACAGGACTTTCCAGTCTTTTTGCACCCCGAGACCAAAGAAGAGTACGCCCTCGCGCGTACCGAACGTAAGACCGCCGCTGGCTACAAAGGGTTTGAGGTGCGCGCCGCACCCGATGTAACACTGGCGCAGGATCTCGAACGCCGCGACCTCACCATCAATGCGATGGCCATGACCCTCGATGGTGAACTGGTCGACCCACTCAACGGCAGCCGCGACCTGCAACAGCAACTGCTACGGCATGTCTCTCCGGCCTTCGTCGAAGACCCGGTACGGGTACTGCGAGTCGCGCGCTTTGCCACCCGCCTGGTACCACTCGGCTTTAAGATCGCCGCTGAGACCCAGACACTGTTACGCCAGATCGTCGCGGCGGGTGAAGTCGATGCACTGGTGCCTGAGCGTGTCTGGGCCGAAATCGAACGTGCGCTCAATGAACCTCGCCCCTCCATCTTTTTCACCACCCTGCGTGACTGTGGCGCACTGGCACGCATCCTGCCGGAGGTCGACGCACTGTTTGGTGTGCCACAACCAGAGAAGCATCATCCTGAGATCGACACCGGCATTCACACCATGATGGTACTCGAGAGTGCCGCAAAATTAACTACCGATGCGGAAGTGCGTTTCGCCGCGCTATGCCACGATCTCGGCAAGGGCAACACCCCGCGTGAGCAGTGGCCCAGCCATCACGGCCACGAAGAGCGCGGCGTAAAATTACTACTGTCACTATGTGAGCGGCTGCGCGTCCCCAAAAATTTTCGCGAACTGGCACTGCTGGCGGCACGCTACCACACCCACTGCCACCGTGCCGCGGAACTGCGCCCGGGTACCCTGCTGAAAACGCTGGAGTCACTCGATGCCTTCCGTCGCCCCGAGCGGCTGGCGCAATTCCTGCTCACCTGTGAGGCAGACTCACGCGGGCGCACCGGCTATGAAGAGTCTGCCTATCCACAGGCAGCACGCTTCCAGCTTGCCTATCGCGTCGCCACGACGGTCGACATCCCTCACCTCGTCGAGCAGGGTCATAGTGGCAAAGCCCTTGCCAACGAGATTCACGCCACGCGTGTGCGCGCTATCAGCACTGCGCTATCAGAAAAATAATTTTTCTACACGCTATATAGAGATCACCTGACGGCACCCAGCCCGTCCATTAAACTTTATCAATTCATGTGCGATACAGGTATAATAGCCGCGAGCGGCACACGACCAAACCAGCTCAACAAATAACGCCGCACCGTAAGAGAAAAAGATGTCGCATAACGCCGGGAATAATCAGATCATCATTGAAGGCGTCTGCCAGGACGGTCGCAAATTCCGACCATCCGACTGGGTGGAGCGTATTTCATCCGCCCTCGCCAGCTTCGGTCCTGACCACAAACTGCGCTACTCCGAACATGTACAACCCTGTATTATCAACGGCGCACGCTGCCTGATTGTGGCGCGCGGCTTAAGCCTGAACGACCCCGAGGCCTTCAGTTTCATTCTACAGTTTGCGCGTAAAAATCAACTGCGCATCCAGGAAGAACACCTCATTAAAGAGTGGGGATACGAACTCTCTGATGATGACAATACCGATCTGTTAGCCAATGCCTGAGCCCTCCGGCGACACTACACTCACTCACCAAAGGCCAGCATCGCGCAAAAACTGGCTATAACAGCAATTTATAGACCACTGTTTGCAACCGTTTGAAATCCATAAACATCATCTAAAAAAACATGTTCTCTGCGTCAAAATCGCACAGGCCAGGGTGTTGACGCGCACCATTGTGACGTGACAAGCTGACGGTACGACGCGTGATTTTATTTTACGCATGGAAGAAGTCGGCGCAAAAGCCCCATTAGAACCACACAGATGGAGGGAAAAATATGCACGGAGAACGGCACCAGCTAACTCATGAATTCCCAGAGTTACAAACCACCATTCATCATCTCAAAGATCAGGACGGCGATTTTGCCGATCTTCTGAAAGAGTACGAAAACACAGATAAGACGATCCATGTCCTGGAAAAACAGATGCAACCCACCACGGATGCACGCATGCTCGATCTTAAAGTTAAACGACTTAACCTCAAAGACCAACTATACAGCGCATTGAAACAGCATCATTCATAAGCGAAATCGACAGCGCATCAGGTACTGCAGCTGTTCGTTGTAGATTAAGGAACCTAGCCATTACGATAGCTTGTGCCATCGTAATGGCTAGGGTTCTCAGGCACTAAGGCAACTCATCCGCTCCATCAAATAGCAGAGACAATCCTGTCTCACCACCTTTTTGTCCTGAGTCAACATCGATGGCACTAACGGTATTCGAGTACGAATCTCACCGCCCTGATAACTGAAATAGCGATCACCGACATCCTCCCCCTGCTCATTACGAACATCGAGTGATGTATCGCCACACGCTACGCGACCCAATAGTGTACCGCTTGCCAGCTCCGAGAAGTTGAAACGGTCAACATCTGCCACCAGTTGCAGCATGCCCTTCTCATCCCCGAAGCCAATCGTAACGGCTTGCGGTACCTTCACAACGGCGACGGTATGAAACAGATCGATATCGCGTACGCTAAGTGGCCGTTGTGGCAAATGTTCGAGGTGCAGACAACTTTTGAGAAATTCATAACCATGCTCCACACCGAAAGAGTGCCCCGGCCGACCACACTCCAGCGTCACCGCAGGACAGAGCTGTGCAAAGGCCATCGACTGCACCGTATCGGGCCGTATAAAATAGACCACAGTCCGACTGAATCCCTGCGCCAGATGGAGAAACTCAGGTGCCAGGCTATTAACACAGGCGTAGTGTGGATTGCTGCCCGTATTATTATGGATATCGATACTGGCAAACACTCCGCGTTGTCGCATCTCATCGAGCACCTGCCGCGTCATCAGATGTTCAGCGCTATCCCCATTCGACCACACCCGATTATAGTCTGGCTGACCATCCAGATGACGTTGCGCCTGCTCAGCCGCCGTTACATTACCGATAAATATCGACAACGCGCGCGGCAGGACACATGAGTGATATTCCTGTAATAATTTGCGCAATGCCAACCAGCCACTCACCTCATTGCCATGCAGTAGTACCGAGACAAACAGTGGCGCTGAGCGTTTCCCTGGCAGATGGATTAACGTCGGGCCCGATAACGTCCGGGCCAACTGGTGCGCCTCCAGCGCGAGCAGTCCCTCAGGCAAGGCGTCCAATATTGTCAGCATATTCGTCTCACTCACACACTCCATTCATGTACTGGCTCACCACTCTGCTGGCGCTCCATATAGGCGCTCGCCAGCTGCTGCATATCAGCACCGCGCCGTTTTACATAGGCGCGCTGCCACATCGCACCGTTTTGTCGGCTGCGCACACGCTGCTCAATCACCCCAAGATAGCGGCTGATATCAGATGCTGAGATATGCAACGCTTCAAGCCCACTCTGAGCAAGTGGCAACAACTCCTCCAGCAACAGCTGCGCCATGCTAACGGTTTTACCATGCAGCCACATCGGTCGCGACTGCAACCCATAACGTGCAGCACTGTAAAAATTGGCTCTGCAATCTTCAAACTGAAGCTGTGATTCGGGCGCTGTCACCGCACTACCCATTGCCTGCACCAGACCAAAAAAGAGTGCGGCATTGGCGACACAATCAATCACAGTCGGCCCGGCCGGAACGACACGATGCTCAATTCGCAGATGTGGTACATCGTTGTCAAAGCCGATCAGCGGGCGATTCCAGCGCCAGATCGTGCCGTTATGCAGCCGCACATGCGCGAGTTTGTCACTCGCCTCCCCCAGTGCTACCGGTAACAATACCGGGTAGTGCGCCAGGTTCTCTTCAAAACACTCCAGCAGCGACTTCTTCGCATAACCAAAACCAAAACTGACACGATCAACAATATTGTCATTACGGCCGACTTCGTATCGCTCCACTGCCACCGCCTGCTCAAACAGAGGAATACGCGTTTCATCCCACAACGCCTTGCCAAATAGATAGGGTGAATTTGCCGAAACCGCCACCATCGGCGCAGACAGAATCTGAGCCGCATTATAAAAACGCACTGCATTCGCCATATCGACCTGAAAGTGGATCTGAAATGAAGTCGCTGCCGCTTCGAGCATCACATCTCGATGCGTAGTACGCAAAGACTCAATCCCGCAAATATCGAGTGCTAGCGGGAGCCCTTTACGGCGCCGAAACACCTGCTCATTGAGCGCCCGGAAACGCTCGGTTGAAGACATATTGGCCAGCGTCAGTTCATACTCACGCACCGTCGGTAGAATCCCGATCATCTGCAGTGATGCATCAAGCTGTGTCGCAATCTCGCAGGAGTGCCGCCATGTCTCGGTGAGACCGACCTCAATCATGTTCAGCGCATCACCACTCAAGCGCTGCGGATCACCATTAAGCTCTACATTGAATTTAGCCAGCTCGGGGACTATTAGCGGATTATCTGAAAACTGCAGAAATGACTCATTGATAGGGACAGGGCTACAGCGGCTATCAACCAACCACGCCTCCAATTCAAAGCCACCTCGAGGCCACTCATCGACAAAACGTTGCTCACTGAACCATCGCCTCAGCAGTGCTGTCTCCTCACGTAATCGTTTCGAGAATCTTTCAAAGTCCTGCTCAAAAAAATGGCTACTCGGGATATCGTCGCCCATCAACTACCTCATTGCCGATCACAATCACTTCTCCTCATGCACCACGCCCTTTATCCTTAAAAGCTCATCATCAAGTTCATTAAGCCGCTCCGGCGTCCCTACATCGACCCAGCCGCCATGATAATGCTCGCCGCTGACCTTGCCCTTCGCCATCGCCTGCCTCAGCAGCGGTGCCAATGGAAAACCACCTTCAGGCACTGCCTCAAACAGCGCTGCGCGATAGACTCCGATACCGCTAAAGGTTAATTTATGCACCCCTTCACTCCGCACTGTCCCGCTCTGCAATGCAAAGTCACCACCCTGATGAAACAGCGGATTATCAACCAGCACCAGATGCGCAAGCCCTGTCGGTTCCGCCGGTAATGCCCCAAAAGGAAAATCTGTCCAGACGTCACCATTCACCACAATAAATGCCTCTTGTCCCAATAGCGGTAGCGCATGTTTGATGCCACCAGCCGTCTCCAGCCCAACCGTACCTTCAGCAGAATAGTGGATATGCGCGCCATAGCGACGACCATCGCCAATTGCCTGTTCAATCTGCTCACCCAGCCAGGCATGATTGATCACAATCTCCGTAATCCCGGCGGTGACCAGCGAACGAATATGGTGCGCGATAAGATAATCCCCACCCACTTTCAGCAGTGGCTTGGGCGTATCATCCGTTAATGGACGCATGCGCTCACCACGCCCCGCTGCGAGGATCATCGCCTTCATTTCAGTAACTCACAAAATAAAACGCCCGGAAGACCGGGCGTTTTTCATCACAAGGCGTATCACGCACTCACTTACCAGGATTAAGGAAAACCAACAGTGCTATCCGGGTCAGGATTCTGGTCAGCACGACGAAAGAGATTCTCATCGGCCAGATACTGCTCATAACCATCACCACGCCAGTAGGTATACTCACCAGCACTCTCACCGAAACCAGTGCCTGGCGTGTATGTAAAACGCCCGGCACTAATGATTTGATTAACGGTAGACTTGTCACTGAAGAAACTCGGGATTACCTGATTATCATAATCACCGGCATTACCGAACGCATCCTGCAGCAGCTGAAAGGTAATCGAAACATCTCCAGCACTATCCAGCGAGCTATAATCGAGAGCGGTCATATCCGCCTGAAACTCCATCAGCAGTTCACTATTTTCTATCGTTTGTGTGATCAGCGGTTTGACAGCAAGCTCATCTTTGATAAACCACTGGGTCATCTCAGCATCCTCAATCATCATGCGCAACGCAACACGCGTTGGGTTACCGTCACCATTGAACTCACTGGACGAACGCGGAAAGTTATTCGGATAACCGGGGCCATCGATACTGATATAAGATTCCTGAACAAAGTCGCTTGTCGGGTCGCCAACGATCGAATGGTAATAAGTATTGCCATCGACAAAGACCAGTTCCTGAAGAAAAGGGGTCGGATTGGTGTATACGCCGCGACTACCCAGAGCACAGCGAGACTCCACACCACCTCTTGCACAATCAATGGTGAAGCTTCGAAATATATCCGCTTCATTGGCAAAACCAAACTGAAATGCAGCCTGCACGTTTGCCGCAAGCATCATCGCCAATGCACCCATTAAATAACGCAGCACGTATCTACAGACTTTATTAAACATTTCGCCCCGCCCTCAAACCCTCAAACCCTCAAACCCTCGAGTCCTCAAACCCTCGAGCCCTTAACTTCAATTTTTTTTATTATTATCCCCGCAGTGATTCTAAACACAGAATGCCCCGGCATGTCAATCTAATATCAAAGAGATTAAATCAACAACCTATTAATTATCAGAAGGTTACCAAGGGAAAAGAAATACACACCAAAAAAATGACGTTCATTTATGCCATAAATCGCACAGAAATAACCACATCATTTATGCAAAAAAGAGGACAGAAAATATATCCAGGATCCAATCCGTAATCAAAGCTATTCTGATTTTTGCGCGCGCTCAAATAACGCAACCACAGCATCATGCGGCGCGCGGCATTCATACAAAACACAATAAACCTGCTCTGCGATAGGCATTTCAACATTACATCGCCGCGCCAACTGCCTTACCTCGCGCGCCGTCTGCACCCCCTCCACCGCTTGCCCTATCGACTGTAATGCTGACGACAACGTCTCACCTTTTGCAAGTGCTAGCCCCATACGACGGTTGCGTGACTGATTGTCGGTACAGGTCAACACCAGATCTCCCAACCCCGCCAGGCCAGTAAAGGTCTCTGCCTGACCACCAAGCGCAACCCCCAGACGGGTGATTTCAGCCAGACCACGAGTAATCAATGCGGCACGTGCATTAGCACCAAAACCAAGCCCATCAGAAATTCCAGCCGCAATCGCAAGCACATTTTTTACCGCGCCACCGACCTCAACGCCCACCATATCCCGGGAACTATAGGCTCGAAAAGTATCATTGTGCAGCGCGCAAGAAAGATCATGAGAAAATTGAGCATCACTCGACGCCACTGTTAATGCCGTTGGTAAACCGGCAGCGACTTCATGGGCAAAACTAGGACCAGAGATAACCGCTAACGCAATCCCCTCCCCACAAATCTCTTTAGCTACCTGATGCAGCAGCTTGCCACTCCCAGGATCAAACCCTTTAGTCGCCCAGGCAATACGCACCTGCGGCGCAAACATCGGTCGGCAAAGTTCAAGTACTGAACGAAATGCCTCGCTGGGAACAGCGATCATCACATCATCACTCGCGGCCAACACCTGCTTCAGGTCAGCATCGACAGTCAGTGTGTCGGGAAATTCGATCTCGGGAAGGAAATCAACATTGCGGCGCTGCTCACGCATCACGTCAACCTGCGCAGCATCATTGCTCCACAGGGTTACATCATGCCCATTGCGTGCAATCAGCGTTGCCAGTGCGCTCCCCCACGAGCCCGCACCCAATATTGCTATCGGCCGTTGCGACCGACTCGCTGCATCACTGTCTTGCACCTGCACTATCTCCAGAGTTCTACTATTAACCACGCTGGCTCAATGCTGAACTTCGCCCTCCCCCCCTTCTTGCTGCCTCTTTTGCTGCTGGGCATACTCGGCATAAAGCGCATCGAAGTTAACAGGTGACAGCAGCAACTGCGGAAAACCTCCACGAGTCACCAGGTCGGAGATCGTTTCGCGTGCAAAAGGAAACAGGATATTCGGACAATAACTGCCCACCATGGCTGACAATTCATCCTGGCCATACCCAGCAATA
>CALZMY010000151.1 GCA_945788675.1 uncultured Gammaproteobacteria bacterium
CGGTAAAGTTTCCGCCAAGAAGCATGGCGGGTAGTCAAAAGGTGCTAGCAGGCGTAGGGCAGCGGAAAAGTCAGTCATCTAAAAACAGCGGTAGCAATAAAGTTAATCGATATGAAAGCGGTATTGTAGGTGGAGAGGTTCAAATAGCTGCGAGTGAAAATTTAAATGCTCGTGGGGCTCAATCTCTTGAGCAGGATAAAGATCAGGTTGGTGTATTGCATGAAGGAGAGGATAGCGCAGTCAGTGCGGATATCATCCGTCGATATTTAGATGATATCGCTCATCATCCAATCCTTAGTCGTAAAGAAGAATCTCAAATTGGAAAGGAGTTGGAGGCAGGTAAATTAACAGTAATTGATGGATTATTGCATTTCCCGTTATCGGTGGACGCCTTACAGAGCGCTTTTGATGATGCACTAGCGCGTCGTATCCCATTTAGCGATATTTTCCAAAAATTCAGTAGTAGTCTTAAGGCCGTGACTGGCAGTGCTGAGGTAGATGCTGCATTGGGGCATGGTGAACGTGCTGTAATGGAAGGCGGGGCGGGTGATCGACCGCTGTTAAAGCCTGAACAACAGGCGTACATCGAGGATACAAGGGGGGTACTTATCGAGCATATGCAGCACCTTGCTCAAGCGAATAATATTGAGCAGTTGGAGCTGTCTGCGAGTAAATTAAAGTTACGGTTAAACAATCTTGATATCAAGATGCGTGCAGCTTTAGTTTCTATATTGACCGGCATGGATCAGAGAATATGTGCCATTGAAAACTCGTTCAGATCATTTTGTAATGAGTTAAGCAGTTTGGCCAAAAGTGATGTTGAAGAGCTGATACTTTTTCTTGAGCACCCTGAAATGTATTTAGGTGTTCACCCCTCGTTTATCGATAAAACAGGTGATTTCAGCGAGGCTCAATGGTTGCAGCTACAGAAGCTGGAGATCGAGATCAGAGATCTGCAATCAGAGATGCGTATAAGTATTGCGGAGTTTAAGCGAATATATGAGAGTGTGTCGAAAGGATTATTTCGAGCGCAGCGGGCAAAGACCAGGCTTGTAGAGTTAAATTTGCGACTTGTTATACCTATAGCTAAAAAATACTCCAAAAGTAACTTGTCATTTCTCGATGTGATTCAGGAGGGTAATACAGGGCTTATTCAGGCTGCGGAGCGTTTTGATTACAGAATGGGGTTTAAGTTTTCAACATACGCAACGTGGTGGATTCGACAGGCAATTACGCGTGCCATTGCAGATAAATCTCGTACGGTACGCTTGCCGGTGCATATGAATGAAACACTTCGACATTTGAATCGCGCTATCGCGGGGCTTACTCAAAAGTTAGGGAGGCCTCCGCTGCCCAAAGAGATCGGTGAGTACATGGAAGTACCTTTGGAAAAAGTTAATTTTCTACTTGGCTTAAATAAAACTGATGTCTCGCTGGATGTACCGATTTTCGACGACCAGTCCGATGTCATGGTAAATAACATAGAAGATTCGCGTGCTACAAAGCCTGATAACTCGGCATCGACTGTGGAATTGCACAAGGCAATAAATATGGCATTAGGGATGCTCACGGTGCGGGAGGCGCAGGTTATAAGAATGCGATTCGGCATAGGATTGACTGATACATACTCACTGCTTGAAGTTGGAGTGATGGTGGGTTTGTCTCGAGAAAGGATTCGTCAGATAGAAGAAAAAGCACTTGAGAAGCTACGTAAGATTAACTATATCGAAGTCCTCGAAGAGTATCGCGGACTCGATGATGAGCTATTCAATGAAAGTTTATAAACGACTTCCCGCCAATCTCACAGCGCAGTATTAAGCAAGAGTAAGCAAGGTGTGGTAAGTGCCATTATGAGGCCTGAATAACAATGACAATTAACGGTTGGCCAGTGGGCGATGAGGTCGCTTATGAGATGCTTTTTTACTCTTTTTTGCCTTTTTTATTTATTATCATCGGTGCCATTCTTTGGTTAATACATCGTGTAAGAAAGTAAGGTGATTGTTTTCGTGTGTGTCAATAAGTACGCTGAGGTGTGAGCAGATTGATGCGTCATTTTCTTCAATATGTGGCGGCGGCAATTATTGCTTTTCCTGATTATAGATGTGGAACTTTTCGTTGCTAGATTAATCTACCTCTTTAGTGGTGATGATTTGATGCGATTTAATCTATGTATATATCGTAATGTTTCTAATTTTTAATTATATTGAGGAGCGTATCGTGAAAATAAGGCAATATTTGAATAATATTATGGCTGTGATTATCAGTTCATTATTTGTATTTTTACCGATTAGTGTCAATGCAGAAGATAAGCCCTGGCTGGGTATCGCAATTAATGATTTTTCTTTTCAGGAGTTGGAGCAGCGTAACCTGACTTATGGTATTGCTATCGATGATGTTTATGATGGCAGTGCGGCTATTGAATCTGGTTTGAAGAAAGGCGATATACTGCTTGATTTTGATGATTTGCCAATTTTCTCGGTCGAGCGCTTGCAGTGGCTTGTGGCTAGTAAAGCGGTGGGCGATAAAGTGTCGATCGAATATCTTCGCGATGATGAACGCAAAAGTGCAGATGTAACGCTGGGTAGTTGGTCACAGCACACGTCTGCGGTAACTAGTCCTGCACGCATGAGTTCTGAAGGGGGTGTAGCTAGCTATATTGGTGTCTATCTTCAGGATTTGAGCGTTGGATTGCGCGATTACTTCTCGGCGCCAGTCGGCGTCGGTATGCTTGTGGCTGAAGTAAAGGAGGATGCGGCGGCTGCCGATGCGGGATTGATTGCGGGTGATGTCATTATTAGTATGGGTAATAAAGTCATTCGCGATATGGGTGATGTGCGGCGTGTTCTAAACTTTTTTGACCCAGGTGAGCGGATGGTTGTAGAGCTAATGAGAAGTAAGGAGAAAATAGCGCTGGATGTCACTGTCGGTAGTCGGTCTGTGAGCCATGCTGGTACTGAGATGCATGGTGCTCATCATTTCGATCACTCGAATATCGAAGGCTTTGATCTCCATGGTAGTGTTGGTTCTAATCACGCAACACATCATGAGTATATGTTTGACGATATGCATCCATCAACTATGTAGTCTGGCGATAAGTCATCGTTGTCTAATCTGTAACTGTCAAGGCCTGCTATGTAAGACGCCTCTGTTGTATGAAGGGGGCGTTTTTTACTACTCTATTTTTTGCCTTCAAGTGTATTATTGATCAATTTAATGGCTTGAGTAATGTCGTCTCCCAGTGGGGTAGCGCCTATTCTTACGATATCATCGAAATATATCGAAGAGGCTTTTCCGCCAATGAATACTGGTATATCAGTGGATTTTGCAAGGTTTTCTATTGGCTTAAGCAGGGCTTTGATGTTGATACGATTGGAGCCAGAAAGTACGATCGCCTCAGATTCTGAGCGCACCGCAGCAATCGCAATTTCCTCAATGGGCATGTTTGCCCCCAGAATAGTGAGCCGGAACCCTCTCGACTGAGCTGAGAGCGCGAAAAGCAGCAGGCCGTTTTCATGGTCTTCGCCAGGCAGGCAGGCGGCTAGCAAGCGCCTTCCATCGATATTCGGAGTGCCGTGATGAAAACGGGCGCCAAGCTTATTTCTCAAAAAAACACTGAAATAGTGTTCTTCTGCAACACTGCCTTCCTTCGTTTCCCAGCGCCGGCCGAGCTCTGTAAGCAGTGGAATGATCAGTTTTTGTATCGCTATCTCTAGCGGATAAAGTGCCAGCACTTCATTGTAAGTGCTGTTTAAGGCGTCTTCGTTAAAGCTTCGAATTGTTGATAGCATTTTGTTAAGGAAGACTCGCCACGGGTCGGATTCATTAATAGTGTCAGGTATCTGGTGTTCCTTTAGTGAATGGCTTGCCTGGCTAATGGGAATCCCTTTCGCTAGCAAGTTAACGATCTCGTTGATTGTATCTATATTTTCCTGTGTATAGAGGCGGTGGCCTTTAGGTGTGCGCGTAGGCTTGATTAAACCGTAGCGTTTCTCCCAGGCTCTTAAGGTGATTGCGTTGACACCGGTCAGGCTGGCGACGGTACGTATTGGAAATAGATTCTGAGGTTCGTCCTGCATTTTGATCTCATTAACGTTGCTTCATTAGTGATGTGATGTTGTGTTCTCTGTGCGATCTCGATGGGAGATATGCACTTGTGCAGCCATTTATATTCGAGACATCTCGTAATAAGTCCTCTGAATTTTATCAATAATATTAGTATAATCATACTGTATTTAAATAATAACAATAATAATAAATTAAAACAATAACTTATATTTTTTAGTAATTATACAAATTCATTGA
>CALZMY010000152.1 GCA_945788675.1 uncultured Gammaproteobacteria bacterium
GACGCAATCTTTTTGCCGATGTTGAGACCTGCGAGCACAATTCCGCCGATGATCAATCCCGCAACAGTGTTTACCAACGGTTCTGCGAGAAAAGATAACACTGCACCGCCAATGGGTAGTGCCGCTAACCACTCGACCAATGGGTAGAGTAGCGCCTGTGCGTTTGGCATGCCATGCACAAGTATTCCGCCACCGACCATGAACATTGCGATGGTGCCGACGATAGACAGGGTCTTCATCATGCGGGGTGCGAGCCATAACAATCCCCGCCCGATCGACTGTTTGATGCGTGCCCACACGTGACTCGCTGATTGCTGAATAAGTGCAAGGCCTGCGTCATCAAGTTTGACGATGGCTGCCACCAAAGTATAGACACCGACAGTCATGAGCGCGGCGATGGTGCATACTACCGCTGTTTGCATCCATAGCGAAGCTTCTTTGACTGTGCCGAGTGCGATCACAATAATCTCTGCTGAGAGGATGAAGTCGGTGCGAATCGCGCCTTTGATTTTCTTCTGTTCAAATTCGATCATGTCGATCGATTCATCGATGAGGGCGTTGGTTAACTCGGCATGTGCTGTCGCTTTCTCCTCTTTGTCGGCAAGAAATTTATGGGCGACTTTCTCAAAACCTTCGTAACAGAGAAACGCGCCACCGAGCATCAGCAGTGGTGTAATCAGCACCGGCAACAGCGCACTCAGTGCAAGGGCAATGGGTACAAGTATTAGCTTATTTCTGGCGGAGCCTTTGGCGACCGCCCATACGACCGGTAGCTCTCGGTCTGCGCGCACTCCTGCGACTTGTTGCGCATTAAGCGCAAGGTCATCACCTAGTACCCCAGCCGTTTTTTTGGAAGCGACTTTGGTCATCAGGGCGATATCATCAAGTACGGATGCTATATCGTCGATGAGTGCTAGTAAGCTACTGCCTGCCATTAGCGGGTGTCCTTGTGTGGTTCATGTCTAAAGCCGTTCAGGCATTGTTGATTTTAGTTACAGCACTGTGAGTGTAACAGAGTAGATTATATAATTCGTGACAGGTAAGAAATGCTTGATAGAGGTCTACTAATAACGGTTTAGCCCTGATTACCAAAGAGCTGACAGAGGATATCAACCATGTTTAGAGATGACAATAAATCAGGCTGAGATGGAAGCTTGTGGCAAGCCTTTGTATTTAGCTTAATTGGGTAAATAAAGCCTCTTTTTTCTTTTTCTTATCTGCTGGAGATTGCTATGCAGCGATATATGGTTTTACCTTGTTAGTATAGAGATAGATAGAAAAACGGAGATTATTAGATGGCATCTTCTTCAAGGAAGATTTGTATATAAACTAGACCTTGAACCGATCAACCAGTGTTTGAACACCTCCCGCTAGCCGTAACAACTCTTCACTGCTGTTTGCAGTTTTCTTTGCACCTTCAGCAGTCTCAGCAGACAAATTATGAATGCTAACTATATTTTGCTGAATATCATCGGTAACAGCGCCTTGCTCTTCAGCAGCGAAAGCAATTTGTGTGTTCATTTTGGAGATGGTGTCGATCCGATCAGCAATCGACTCCAGTGAAGCCGCCGCTTCGGTAACCTGCGAAACACTAGTCTCTGCTTTAGATACGCCCTGATTCATAGTGCTCACTGCATCTAGCGCAGCGCTTTGCAAACGCTGAATTAAATCCTGGATTTCCAGAGTCGAGTCCTGTATGCGATTTGCTAATACGCGTACTTCGTCAGCCACGACCGCAAATCCACGGCCCTGATCTCCAGCACGTGCTGCCTCAATCGCTGCATTTAAGGCTAGCAAATTTGTCTGCTCGGTGATTCCTCGGATGACACCAAGTATTGCACCGACGTTGTCACTATCCTTTTCAAGGTTGTTAATCACCCCAGATGCTTTATGCACCTCACCCGCTAATGAACCAATTGAGTCGATCGCTTCCTTGACTACTACCCTGCCAGCTTGACCTTCGAGATTTGCTTCTTCTGTTGCCGTTTGCGCCATCACAGCATTTTTTGCGACGTCTTTTACTGTCGATGACATCTGATCAATCGCGGTGACGACCTGCTCGACTACTAACTGTTGTTTTTTGTTGCCATGCTCAGAAACTTCAGCAATATTATTCACTTCCTGAGCCGAGTTAGTAAGCTGTGTGGTTGATTTAGCCAGATCGCCAATCATTTCCTGTAATTTTTCCACAAAACTATTAAAGGTAAGCACCAGTTTACCAACCTCATCGTTGCATGGAACCTTCAGCCGTCGAGTAAGGTCCCCTGCACCTTCAGATAATTCGGTTAATGCATCAACGACATGTGAGATATTTCTAGAGATAAGCCCAGAAATAAAGATTGCTGCATATAGAATGAAAATAATGGCCAGGATTCCAGTCGTTAAACCAATAATCACAGCGTCTTTACCTCGACTGGTGACAGTGGCAATTGACTCAGTGAAGTGCTCATATTGATCATGGCGGAAATGTGAAAGGGCTTCGCCATAGGCTTGATAGGCTTGCTGCATCTTTTGTAATTTCGCTCCTACCTGATCAGGAGGGATCGAGCGCGTGATCATGCCAGTGATGGCTGCATTGAATGCCGTATAGTAGTCCATATGTAAGGCTTTAAGTTTATCGACCATAATCGATGAGCTGGGATCGAGCTCGACAATTTCACTATAAGTAGTTTCGATTAACCATGCCGCTTCTTCTGCGTTTTCCAGCAGTTCAACATCGCTGTTTTGTACTGCTGCTTTGCCGGCCGCATCGATTTTGGCCAGCCCCTGTATGTTGCTGTCGAGGTGTTCCAGAACCGGAAAGTCGACATCACGGACCGATGCGACCAACTCATTATTACCCGAGGTCACGATAAAGTTATAACCTATGATGATACTGATGCTCAGAATAGCAAGCAGAGCGATCGCCATGATCTTGGTTTTAATCGCTAAGTCCATCAGTAAATTCATAAGCCTGTACATTCCCGGCAATGGTTAATTTGTATCATTAACTGTAGCCATTTATTGTGTAGTTCAAATAGTGTAATGACCTTCTTTTGATAACGGCTAATCATGAAATGCCTTTAATCCAGCCATAATATAGTAAGTGCTATTGTTGAATAGCCACTGGAAAATCACTGGAAGGCTTTGCAAATACAACGGGAGAGGTTAGCGCCTCGAGAAACGCTACGAGGTCAGATACTTCCTGTTCGCTCAAATGCAGTTTTTTTACATCAATCGATTTTCCATAACTATCGGGCTCTTGCCCACCCCTGTTATAGGTTTGCACAACCTCTTGAAGGGTAGCGATTGAGCCATCGTGCATATAGGGGGGTGACAGCGCAACATTACGTAGGCCGGGTGTTTTAAAAGCTTTCTGGGTCTGAAAGAATGGATAAGGCCTCATTTTAAAGGAGCCTACTCGATCAAGGCTGGAACGCCCCATATCATCACCACCGATACCAGTATTATGAAACTGACCATCAGTAAAGTCTTCGCCGGAATGACAGACAAAACAGTTTGTTTTGCGGCTATTAAATAATTTCATGCCACGCTGAGCAGCGGTGGTCATGGCCGAAGTATCACCACGCAGATAGCGATCACGTGGGGTGTCTGATGCCATCAGGGATCGTTCATATGTAGCGATAGCATCGAGAACATTGTCAATCTTTACGCCATCAGTATAAATGGCCTCGAATGCTGACTGATACTGTGGTATAGCGCTCAGGCGCCTGATCACTTCAGCGACGGTATTATTCAGTTCATCAGGGCTTAAAATTACCTGTAGCGCCTGGTCTTCCAGACTGGTTGAACGACCATCCCAAAAAAATCTTTTGGCCGAGGCCAGGTTATAGATTGATGGGGTATGCCGCTTCAGCTGTTTACCGGAAAACCCGATAGCAAGCGTTCTACCATCTGCAAACCCCAGTTCAGGTTTATGACAGGTACCGCATGACATGTCCTCATTCAATGAAAGCCTCTTCTCAAAGAACAAATCTTCGCCGAGTTTTATTTTTAAATTGTTATTAATGTCCAATGACATATCCGTCTGGTGAATATCAGATTGACCGTGAGGATTGACAGCATCACTGGCACATCCAGCCACTAGTAAACTCATTCCACCAATCATCGTAAGTGACACCATGAACTGACACAGTTGAGAATAGCGACTATTTGTCTTCATTCACTTTCCTCCTGAAGCATTACTCATGCTGGATGAGCTATCCATTTTTCGAATGCCGCACCTTTCACCGACACACCTGAATAATGCTAATGAATAGCAAATTCTTGGTGCAGGTGAGCATATCAATCCTAAATCCAGCAATTATTTGAAGGTGTAAACTGTCTTTACCGAGCTATTAGTAGAACTCGCATCTACGAATCCAATCGCGCCTTCAAACTTTTTAACGAATCGAATAACATCGCTGTCATCAGAGACTTCAGTAGGGGGTTTCATCGCACGTGCATACTGTTGTTCAATCCAGTAACGCACTATGTCTCCTTCGGTCATGCCAAGCACCCTTGAGATGAATTCATCCTGTGTGCTGCTGCCACCTTTAATCGCGATCGGTCGGATCTTTTTCCCAAATGCCCAGACTTTCTTTTCCTTCAAATAATGGGCGGCGACCTCCTGTTTAGACATTGAGTCTGTAGAATTAGCCAGGTTGACAATTACGGCGACATCGGCGTGAGCAAATGACATCGTCGCTTGTGAAAGTGCCATAAGTAGACCGCCGGCACAGGCCTTGCTACCAAAAAACTTTAGAAATAGTTTATTCATTTTTGATCTTCTCCCTAAAATCCAAATGCAATCTGCATGCTCAGACCATTTTCATCACGTACGCCATCCATATGATGGCTGAGTTCTAACTTAACTCGCGTGTGAGTATTTAGATCGTAAGCGGCGCCAATCATCACAGCCTCGTCATCGGGTACGAAAAGGCGTTCAATTCCGTTATCACCACCACGCAGCCCGTAGTAAAAGCCGCTATCTTCCGGTAGATCGGTTCGATCATAACGGATGTAAGGGTGGAGACGACCGTCCTGTAAACGCAGTGAGACTTCAGCCATGAGCCCATTGAAATCGTATTCACTCTGGGGCAGATTACCCTGCTTGTCCTTATGCGTTGAGTGTACGTATTCGAGATCTATCTGAAACATTGATGCGTGATAAATTGCGTAAATATCGAAACCTGTCTCTTGAAGATGTAGCCTTCCAGTTGACATGGTTTCATTATCACCAAGTGCATCAAGCTTCACAGAGTTAATTTCGTCAGTCCATGCGCTGATGCCAAAACGACTATTTTTAAAACTGGGAACAATCAATTCGACCAGTCCTGCTATTTCCTTGGATTTATTATTGCTATCACGCCCATAGACTGCGGCATTCGGCGTCGTTGGTCGGCCATTGCCAATAGAGACCGCATAGTTCAAAGTATTACCACTTTTCAGGTCAAAACCACCATGGGCCATCACGCCAATAGTATGCGTTGGCACCAGGTTGAGGTCTTCTTCGAAGAGGTCTGGGACTTTAATACTTTTCATTAACCATGCACGTGAATAAAGAAATCGATTGTGGTACCCGATCGGTGTGAAGAACAAACCCGCCTGGATATTCAAACCAGGGGTCAACTCCTGATTCACGAAGATGCGCTCAACATCCAGACCAAGCTCATCGTTTGTGCCGCGGTCAGTCTGCAGATTGACCTCGCCGAGAAAGGTGATTTCATTCTCGAGATCAGCAATCACCACAAAATCGACACCTGTGATGCCAGCGCCATCGATTTCGCTGAGTGGATGGGGTGCAACCCCATTGGCGGCGTATTTCGCTGCCTGAACATTATCAGCAGCATCGCCTGAGCTTCCACCAACAACGACATCGCCAAAACCCGAAAATCTCAGGTCTACCGCTTCTGCTGTTGAGCATATGAATAAGCCTGTCAGCAGAGTGACACAAAATCCCTTAAATCTCATTATCTTCCCCTTATATGAATTCATTGCTCATTACCCGCAGCAATCGCTGGTATCCTGGCCAGGATCCACTGTGCAAATAAATCAGCAGTTGTCATCAATAAGTGACTTGCTCCGTGTATGAAATGCGGAAGCAGACACAGTCATCTAATCAAACGATATATCTGCAAGGGTATACGAAACTTTAATTAATTCAGCGGGCGATGAATAAGCCATAAATTTGTCATTATGAGTGTGGCTCGGCATCTCAATATTTTATTAAGTATCATAGAATTAGGGGTTGCATCGTTGTACTTCACGAAATGATACTTAATCAGAGGTTCTTTACTTATCGTGACTGTTACGACTCATTGTCTATGCGGGCGCGGCAGTTATAATAAAGATTCTGGAAATTAAGCGCTGGTTGAAGAAGGTGTTGAAACGTTTAAATGTAATGATGACGGCCTATAAATTAGCCACAAGCAGCTGCTGGAGTGATCTGGATGATGAAGGGGATACAATTTTTTATATCCCTCGTTGATCTGTCGCCAGGCAGCCTGTTTACATCGTCTGAAAGGTAAGTAGATGAAATTAAAGGCAGCATTGTTTGTTACGGTTACCTTTTGCCTGACACCACTCTC
>CALZMY010000153.1 GCA_945788675.1 uncultured Gammaproteobacteria bacterium
AGAAATGTGATAAACAACCGGGTGATGGCGGGACGACTGGCACATAGATGCAAGTCTGAAATAAAGAGGGTCGTCATGATAGACGAAGCGAGCCCTGGCTATTGTCCGATGCGACTTACCTTTTCAATAATGACCATCTTTTTTGGGACATCACTGGGGAAAGGGCCGCCACGCGCGGTTTTCATTTTCTGAATACGGTCAACGACATCCATCCCTTTAATGACTTTACCAAATACGGCATATCCCCAGCCGCGTGTGTTCTTCTGCGTGTGATTCAGAAAGTCGTTATCTACGACATTGATAAAGAACTGTGCGCTGGCAGAGTGTGGTGCATTAGTACGGGCCATTGCGATAGTGCCACGCTCATTGGAGAGGCCGTTGTCGGCTTCATTCGTAATATTTTCATGAGTGCTCTTTTTGTTATAATGCTTGTCGAAACCACCGCCCTGAATCATGAAGTCAGGAATCACACGGTGATAGATAGAACCATCGTAATAGCCTTCATCGACATAGCGCAGAAAGTTTTTTACGGTGATCGGAGCCTTCGCTGCATCCAGCATAAGCGTAATCTCGCCCATATTGGTGGTCATTAGCACCTGAACTTTATTACTGGTGCTGGAAGCGGCATTAGCCGAGGCTGAAAAGGTGAGCATAGCTGCCACCATCGCAGAAACAGAGGTCTTCAAAAGTCGTTTAATCATCGTTCAATACCAGTTGTTTGAATCGGAAAAGGCACATGATAAAGGGTTTGCTGGAGAGATAAAAGTGGTCTGTCGTGCATAAATCTTGACAAGCCTCACATTTCAGCCATTCTGCCCGCGCTCTTTTTGGCCATCATTGGCACGCTTTTGCATCGTACAGACACGGGTGATTAGGGTTTGAGCTGTTTGATAAACTCATCTGCGGGTAAGGGATCTCCATATAAATAACCCTGTCCTCCATCGCAACCAATTGCCTTGAGAAATAACTGTTGTGCTTTGGTTTCTACCCCTTCCGCGATTATCTTTAATTGAAGGCTTTGTCCTAGCGCCACAATCGCTCGAGTGATGGCTTCATCGTTGGGGTCATCAGGAATGTCCCGTACAAATGATTTATCTATTTTTAATTTATCTAACGGCAGACGCTTAAGGTAACTGAGCGAAGAGTACCCCGTGCCGAAATCATCTACCGAGATTGATACGCCAAGTTGCTTGATCTCATCCAGCACCTTAATAGCCGACCCTGTCTTCTGCATGATATAACCTTCGGTAATTTCCAGTTCCAGATGCTCTGGATTGAGACGAGATTCATCCAGTACTTGTTTTAGCGTTGCACAAAGATCATGACGCTGGAATTGCAGGCCTGAGACATTAACCGCGATGCGCTGTAGTGGCAAACCTCGATCCAGCCATTGCTGCATCTGCAGGCAGGCGCTGCGAAGCACCCATTCGCCGATGACTTCAATGAGACCGGACTCTTCGGCCAGGGGTATAAACTTTGCGGGTCCTACTAGCCCCATGTCCGGGTGTTGCCAACGAATAAGTGCTTCAGCGCCGATTAGATCACCAGTTTTCAATGAATATTGTGGTTGGTAGTAAAGGATAAATTCATCCCTGGTCAGGGCATGGCGCAGGGCTGTTTCCAGTGTTAGCCGTTCAAACACAGCGGCGGTGAGTGACGAAGTGTAAAATTGATAATCATTACGGCCCTCTTCTTTGGCGCGGTACATCGCCGCATCGGCATTCCTGATTAAGGTGTTATTTTCTTCACCATCCTGGGGATAAAGGCTGATACCAATACTGACGGTCAAGTGTAATTCGTGTGCGTTGGTGGTGAACGGGGCAGAGAAAGCTTCAACGATCTTCTGTGCCAGCTGAGCGACGGATTGTGGTTCAGTGACTTCTTCGATGAGAATGATGAACTCGTCACCACCAAGGCGTGCGACCGTATCTTCCTTGCGTACCAATGTAGTAATTCGCTGTGCCACGCACTGGAGTAGAGTATCGCCAACCGGGTGTCCAAGACTGTCGTTGATGTTTTTGAAGCGATCCAGATCAAGAAAGAACACTGCAACCTGCTGTTCCTCACGCTGGGCTCGTTGTAAGGCATGTTCCAGTCGATCATTAAATAAGATTCTGTTTGGAAGACCCGTCAACGGATCATGATGTGCCAGAAAATCGAGTTGCTCCTGTGAGCGTTTAATCGTAGAAATATCGGAAAAGACCGAGACATAATTGGTCAGATTGCCATCACTATCATGCACGGCGCTAATGGTTGACCAGGCCGGGAATATTTCACCATTTTTACGTCGATCCCATATTTCACCTTGCCACATCCCAACGGATTCTATCGCCGCCCATATCGTATTGTAAAAATGAAGGTCATGTTTATCAGATTTCAGCAGCCGTGGACTCTGGCCTAATGCATCCTCTTCATTATAGCCAGTGATCTCTGTAAAAGCATTGTTAATGGCGATAATCTGGTTGTCTGCATCAGCGACAATGACCGCCTCCGCTGTATTTTCTACTACAGTTGCCAGCTGGCGAAGTTGATCTTCTGCCTTCTTGCGTTCAGTGATATCCCGCGCACTGACAATCAGGGCGCTGATCTGGTCATGGTCTTTGACCGGACCGACATGGGCATCAAAATAGCGACAGTTACCTGCTTCATCCCAATATTCAGTTTCGTAACGATCCGGTTTGCCATTCTCCAGAACCCGTTGGTAACAGGCCAGGGCTATCGGTCTGAATTTCTCCGGTAAATAGCTGGTTATCGGGGTGCCGATGACTTGTTCGGGTGTTAAATCAGGCACAGTGTGATTAATAAACATGATGGTACCTGCCGGATCAATCATCATAATGTGATCGGGTGAATAGCGGGTAATGGAACGCCACCTGTCTTCGCTCTCCTTGAGTGCCTGCTCAGTGAGTACTTGTGTTGTAATATCTTGAGTTGTACCAATCGAACGTAAAGGGTTGTCGTCGCTATCGTATTCTGTGGTGCATTTAGCATTGACATATTTTAATGTACCGTCTTTCAGTAACAGGCGATGTACAAAGTCATAAGGTATTTTGTTTTTTACAGATGTAAAATATTCAGTGTTGACCAGATCGCGATCATCAGGATGCACTATGTTTAGAAAAGCCTCGTATGAAGCCTCGCACTTACCAACCTCCAAACCTAATATTCGATAAACTTCGGCTGACCAGCTTGCTCTGTTATTAATCAGATCAAACTCCCAGCTACCGAGTTGGGCAAAATGTTGAGCTTCAGCCAGACTGGCTTCACTGCGGGTTAAATCAGCAAGGGCAAGTAGGCTGCTCAAGGCCTCTGTCAAGCGTTGTGAGATTTCGTTAAACAGCTTATCTTCATCTGTGGTGAAGATATGGGGCTGTGCACAATGATGCAGGCCCAACAACCAGGGTTTGCCGGTTTTCACATGAAGGGCGATGGTCATCTGCGACTGAATGGAATAATCTCTTGCCAGAGGCGGAAGTGAATGTGCTGAACCTGAACCTGGGCCATAAATGTTCACGCCGTTATTTTGCAACGCTGTGCTGAAAACTTTGGCAGTATCAGGTTCCATTGGAAGCTCTACTCCGCTTGCGCAAATACCTGGCCACTCCGGCCGGGTGCGTTCCATTGGTACATTCCAGCTTGGAGCGTCGGGATCGCAAGGGAAAAGAATCCAGGCGCGATCACAATTAAAGATGTCGAGCATCTCATTTAGCACGCTGCCAAGCATGTCATCCATGTTGCTTTTCAGGGCCAGATGGCTGATGCGCTCAATGGCATCCAGGTGATGCAGTTGGGTCTGAATCGTTTGCTCAGCCTGTCTGCGTTCGGTGATGTCACGCACGACGCTGACAAAGGCGCTCCGTTGTCCGTCGTTATCATTAATTTCGGTTATCGTATTTTCGCTTGGAAAGATCTCGCCATTCTTTCGTTTTAATAGAAATTCGGTGTGGAAAACAGGGGCCTTTGCCAGAGCGGCCACCAGGCTTTTCTTGAACTGTTGATAACATTCGTTGTTCTGGTGTAGTAGTTCAATGTGTTGACCAATGACTTCATGACGGCTATAACCGAATATCTCTTCCACTGCCTGGTTGCAGGAGATGATCTGACGATTCTGTGCATCGACAACGCAGACTGCCTCAGAAAGACTGGCAAAGGTGGCTTCGAGCAGGTGATTGAGTTCGCCAAGGTGCTGAGTTCTTTGTTTGACCTTTTCTTCAAGTTTGTTACGCGCCTCTCGCAATTCCTCCTCGTGGGTCTTGAGTGCAGTGATGTCACGGGCCTGCGCCATAAGATAGATATCTGTTTCATCCCTGTGAAATGAAAAGCCAAGATCTACCGGAAAAGTAGTGCCATCCTTGCGTCGGTGAATACCTTCAAATTTGATGGGGTGACCATCTTCAATGCTGTGCCAGGCCTGTTCGATTCTTTCATGTGAAGCTGTGTTGGAAATATCGAACACGGTGAGTGACAATAATTCTGTGCGCGTGTAACCAAGACTTGAGCAGGCCGCCTGATTAACGTCATTAAACCTGCCATCCCTGCTGACCAGAAATAGTGCATCGAATGAATTTTCAACATAGGAACGAAACTTTTGTTCGCTTACGTGTAATTGCTTCAATAATTGCTCACGCGCACTGTTCGCCTTATGCACTTTAATGATTTGGGCATAGGTCTCTAACAGGGGTTGCAGATAATCGACAATTGTTGCGTCATAACCGTCGGGGCGATTGGCAACCCCAATCATGCCACTGTGTTGCTTGCCAAAATAGACTGGCAGGCCGAGAAATGTTTTCAGGCTGGGGTGCCCTTCGGGTGTGCCGCCGCGGCGTTGGTCATTGGCTGGGTCATTGGCGATTACTGCTTCACCGCTGCTGATAACCCTGCCAAATAACGTGTTGAGATTGTTGAATTCAAGCCCCTCAGGCGCATGGTCCTGATAAAAGGCACGGCTTTCATCGTCCCAGGCAATATTGCTGATGGCGTGGGTTTTTAGGTAGGGTTGGCCATCTTCCCGGTACAGGATTTCACCAATAAAACCATTTTCACTTTGTGTGAGTTCGAGAAAATCTTTCAGCAGGCTGTCAAACAGCTGGTGGGGGTTTACGTTATTTATAAGGTGTTGCTGCGCTCGACTGATTGCTCGCAGTAGCGCATTGCTTTGTTCCAGGGTGAGCTTATCCGGTTCTGTTTGTCCTGTGGTTGGCATTCATACTCCGATTAAACACTGTACGATATTTTCTATATGATCTTGTCCCACCTGAATTTGTTTGAAAAATATATTTGGTTTGGTTATTCATCCTAGTCTTTTATTCAAGGCTTCGCAAACGAATCTATTGCCATATTATTAATATGGAAACTACCAGGTTTATTGGTAATCTGGATTTGAAAAATCAGGTACAGAATGAACCGATCACAGGAAAAGTTCATGAACTAAATTTGCACGAGCTGTCGCTGTCTTAATACTGGTGACGATCAGGTCGAGCAGGATTAATCCTCTTTCTGACTGATATTGATAATTTATCTAAAAAACACAATAAGTAACTGTTATTAAAAGTAATTATCTTATTTTCGTGACAGCTTCTGCAAACAGGTCCATCGCATTATGTAGCTGCCGATCGCTGAGATAGGGTGCAGGACCAAGTCGTAATGTGTCGCCGCGACTATCACAATATAACTGCTGTGCATGTAGCGTGCGGGTCAGTGCAGCGGCATGCGGTGAATGGAGTGCGATAAAGCCGCCGCGCTGTGGCTGAGAAATCGTCTGCTCACGACGGATACAGCCGGGTGGAAGATCGAGCGCATCGAATCGCGCCAACAGCAGGGTGGTCTGATGTTGGTTGATTTCGCGCAGTAACAGCGGATCGAGCCCATTGCTGGTAAAGAAGTCGAAGACCTTTGCGGCGCGGTAATGGCTGGTTGGGTCATAAGTCGCCCCGGCAAAGCGTTGTCCGCCATCGCCATAGTTCACCTGATGAGCATGATTGCCAGCGAGCGATTCAAAGTCGGCATACCAGCCGGTGATGAGCGGGCGCAGTTGACAGTCTGGTGGAATTCTCAGAAAGCAGTTGCCTTCGCCGAGTTGGCAGTATTTATAACCACCGCCCACCATATAGGCCTGTTCCAGTCCTTCACGTGCAATATCAAACGGCACTACGTTGAGGTGGTGATAGGTATCGACCAGTAGTTCTGCGCCCTGTTGGCGGCAGGCCGACATCACCTTACCAAGTCCGCTACAAATCTGTCCGCTATTGTAAAATACCGATGAGACCAGCACGGCGGCGGTGATAGCATTGACCTCAGCTTCAAGTCGTTCAATAAAGGTCTCATGCGGCTGGCTTTCGACACGTACAACCTCGATCCCTTCTTCAGCAAGGCGATCAAGCTGGCGGCGGATGGAATGAAACTCACTGTCGCTGGTAACGAGCCGGGGTCTGTTTTTAAGATCCAGCGCAGAGAGAAAACGGACGACCAATGTATGCGTGTTTTCTGCGAGGGCATAGTCGCCATCACTATCATTCAGCAGACGCGAAAACCCCTGTTCAACCTGGCGTGCCTTGTCAAAGGCAAATTGCCATTTATCATCGAGATGGGTGGCCGCATCAAGCCATGCCTCTTTGACGCCATCAAAGGCAACATCAGGCCACGCCTGGTGAGAGTGGCCGGTTAGTAACAGTCGTTTGTCTACGCGGAATTGTGAGTAGTAGTGCGCAATCGGGTTGGCATCATGTTGAAAGTCGGCGGCGCTAAATATTTTTTGCATGGACTTAGCTAGAGAGCGTTGCGTATCGCCCATAGATCAGGGAATAGTGGGGCGAGCAGGGTCTTGTAGAGATAGCTGGTGCCACCAGAGCCGCCGGTGCCGATCTTGTTGCCGATGGTGCGCTCAACCATCTTAATGTGGCGATAGCGCCACTCCTGCAGTCCTTCGTCGAGGTCGATCAGATGTTC
>CALZMY010000154.1 GCA_945788675.1 uncultured Gammaproteobacteria bacterium
CCGATCCAGCAGATGCGCGCCGGCAACCCCTGAAACTGGATCCGCTCACGCGCCATGTCGAGCCAGCGGTGCAGTTGTGGATTGTCGGGGATCAGTTCTTTGACCTTTGCATCAGTCTTATAAATGTCTTCGGCATCGCCGGAGAGCGCCACCCAGCGAAACGGGCCGATCCCTTCACAGAAAAGTGGGCGAATATAGGCCGGGACAAAGCCGGGAAAATCGAAGGCGTTCTGCACCCCTTCGTCAAACGCCATCTGGCGAATATTGTTACCGTAATCGAGGGTTGCGGCGCCACGCTGCTGTAGTTGTAGCATCGCCGTCACCTGCAGCGCCATCGACTGTTTCGCCGCCTTGATCACTGCGCCCTCATCCCGTTGTCGCATCTCGACCGCCTTTTGCAACGTCCAACCTTTCGGTAGATAGCCATTCAACGGATCATGTGCGCTGGTCTGGTCGGTCACCACATCCGGAGTAACGTTACGTTCAACTAATTCCGGAAAAATATCCGCTGCATTAGCCAACAGTCCAACACTAACAGCACCCCCTTTGGCCCCGGCATCGTCGATAATCTTTAGTGCATCATCAAGGCTGGTTGCCTTCTGATCGAGGTATCCACTCTTCAGGCGAAAGTCGATACGACTCTCGTCGACCTCAATCGCCAGCATCGAAAAGCCGCACATCGTTGCAGCGAGTGGTTGCGCCCCCCCCATGCCACCGAGACCGCCGGTTAGAATCCACTTACCCCTCGCTTCACCATCGAAGTGTTTTTTCGCAACCGCACCAAAGGTTTCATAGGTGCCCTGCACGATGCCCTGCGAGCCGATATAAATCCACGACCCGGCCGTCATCTGGCCATACATCATCAACCCTTGTCGATCGAGTTCATTGAAGTGTTCCCACGTGGCCCAGTGCGGCACGAGATTGGAGTTGGCGATCAGTACCCGCGGGGCATCTTCATGAGTGCGGAAGACACCAACCGGCTTGCCACTCTGCACCAGTAGCGTCTCATCATCATTAAGGCGCTTGAGGGTCGCGACGATCTTATCAAAGCATGCCCAGTCACGCGCTGCACGACCCACACCACCGTAGATAATTAATTGCTCAGGGTGTTCCGCGACCTCGGCATCGAGGTTGTTCATCAACATCCGCAGCGGCGCTTCGGTCAACCAGCTTTTGGCGCTGAGCGAGGTACCGGTCGGCGCTTTAATTTTACGCCCCCGGTCAAAACGAGGATCGTTTCGGCTAGCCATCGTTCGACACCTCCACTACCTGATAGATAATAACTAAGGAATCTCTGATTAATTCTGGGCGGAGAGATATTTTGGACTCATAGCACCTGTTCATGAATTAATCAGAGGTTCCTTAAATAGATCGGCCAACCATAGGTTCAGTTGATCGATTGCATGCCCCTTCATTCATTCGGATCACATATAGCACTGCATGCAACACTTGACCACTGCCCTTTAATACGCCCCCCATCAATACCCCGCGTATCGATGCGCAACGCAGACAGACTGCCTCCCCACACACAGCCAGTATCAAGCGCATGCACATTCCCCGGCAATCGCATGCTGAGTGTAGACCAGTGGCCAAACAATATATCAACGTTATCTTGCTGGCTATCTCGCAGCTCGAACCATGGCTGGTAACCTTCCGGCTGACTCCCGGGGGCACCCTTTTCATTGAGCATCAGATGCCCTGCCGCATCGCAAAATCGAAGTCGTGTAAAACAATTGGTGATAAAACGCAGGCGATCCCAGCCAGATAGTTGCTCGCACCACTGAGCGGGTTCATTGCCGTACATGTGGTCAATAAACACCGCATAATCATCGCCACGTAATACCTGTTCTACTTCGGTGGCGCGCTGTTGCGCTTCATTAATACTCCACTGCGGCGGCATGCCTGCATGCAACATCACATAACCCAACGCATCATCGTGATGCATCAACGGGCAATGACGCAGCCAGTCGATCAACTCATCACGATCCGTCGCCGCAAGAATTGCATCCATGGTATCTTTATGATTAGGCTTACGCGTTCCCATCAACAATCCCAGTAGATGCAGGTCATGATTACCCAGCACCGTCACCGCCGCCGAACCCAATCCCTTTACAAAGCGCAACACCTCCAGTGACTGCGGTCCACGGTTGACCAGGTCACCGGCAAACCATAATGTATCCACTTGCGCATCGAAATCAATCTCGGTCAGCAGCAACTGTAACTCGGCAAAACACCCCTGAACATCACCAATCGCATAGACTGCCATTGCTATTTACGACGCCGCTTTGCCTTCACACCCGAGTCACCCCCTTCATCAGGTTCGGCCTGTAATACAAACGTCGCCGGGCCGTCATTGGTCAAAGTCACTTGCATATCTGCACCGAAACATCCCTTCTGCACGTGGCCGTGGACTTTAACCGCCTGCTCATACAGATAGTTAAACAACTGCAAACCCTTCTCGGGCAACGCCGCCTCATCAAAACTGGGACGTAACCCTTTTTTCTGGGTATGCATGGCTGCCAGCGTAAATTGCGGCACCAGTAATAATTCACAACGCGTGTCTTTTAAGCCCCAGTTCATCTTGCCTGCTTTATCCGTCAAGATACGATAACCCAGCATTCGCTTTAACAATTTATCCACCTCTTTCTCGGTGTCATGCTTTTCAACCGCAATAAATGCCAGCAGTCCGTAACCAATTTTAGCAATGGTCTCACCCTCAACATCAACGCGTGCATTACTGACCCTCTGAATCAATCCAATCATAACAGCCTTCGCCCCATGGCGGCAGTTGCCTGCACCAGCGCTCGGGTCACCCCTTCCTCGGATGCAGAATGACCGGCATCACCGATCACCTTAAACGCTGCCTGTGGCCATGCGCGATGCAATTCCCACGCACTTTCCATGGGGCAGACCACATCGTAGCGACCCTGCACAATGACACCATCGATACCCGCCAGGCGTCCGGTATTACGCAGGATCTGGTCCGGTTCAAGAAATGAGTCATTGATGAAATAGTGATTCTCGATACGCGCCATGCTCAGCGCCGTAAACGGATCGGCCAGGCGGTTGACAACATTCTCCTGCGGCATGAGCGTTGCTGTTCTTCCCTCCCACATCGACCACGCCTTCGCTGCGGCCATCCGTACAAGTTCATCATCCCCATTGAGGCGTTGGTGATAGGCGCGGACCAGATCATCACGCTCTCCCTCGGGGATAACATCAACATACGCCTCCCAGTAATCGGGAAAGAGGCGACTTGCGCCACTTTGATAAAACCACTGGATCTCACGTGGGCGGCACAAAAAGATACCGCGTAATATCAACCCCAGCACCCGCTCAGGATAGGTCTGCGCATAGACCAGACTCAAGGTCGACCCCCATGAGCCACCGAACAACACCCAGCGCTCAACCCCCAGCTGCTGTCGGATCACCTCCATATCAGCCACCAGCCCCTGAGTTGTATTGTTTTCAAGCGAGGCGTGCGGCGTGGAACGACCACAACCGCGCTGATCAAACAGAATAATGCGATAAATCTCGGGATCAAAAAAACGGCGATGATAACCCTCACAACCCGCTCCCGGCCCACCGTGGACAAACAATATGGGCACGCCAGATGGGTTACCACACTCTTCCACATGAATGACGTGCGGCGATTCAACCTTTATTGAATGCTGCACATACGGTGCGATCTCTGGAAAAAGCACGCTCATTTTCACCCCCATTAAGCTGTCTATATATTATGAAGCCTCTGAATTAATTCTGGGCGAAGTGATATGAATGTCAAAATATTCAAATGCGAAGTGCCCTCTGGGTGCGAAGTGCCCTCGGGTACAAAGTGCCCTCTGGGTGCAAAGTGCCCTCGGGGCGCAAGGCGAAAATGACAAATACTGCCCATGGGGCACACCGTAGCGGGACTATTGCCAGGATGGGCAACGATGCAGTTGAATATGCTGGATCCATAGCGCTCGCCCATGAATGAATTAGAGCTTCCTTATAAATATCATACGTTGAGCCATTTATCCCCACATTAAATGCACGATAGATAGCCTCCGACCAAAGTAAATTTATTCCTGCACAAAAAAGCACATCTGCGCAGCGTGC
>CALZMY010000155.1 GCA_945788675.1 uncultured Gammaproteobacteria bacterium
ACCGGCGTGGTGGTCAGCGCCGAGACCTGTTCGACCACGTTGAGCAGCTGGCGGATATTTCCCGGCCAGGAGGCCGCCATGAGCCGTTCCATCGCCTCGCGGGAGAAGGAGCGGGCGATGCAGGTTTTACTACGCTGCTGCAGTTGTTGCAGGAAGTGGTTGGCAAGCAATGGAATGTCTTCGCAGCGCTCGGCCAGCGCCGGCAACTCCAGCATTACCACGTTGAGGCGATAGTAGAGATCTTCGCGGAACTGGCGCTCATCGATCGCCGCCTCAAGGTCGCGATGGGTGGCAGAGATAACCCGCACATCCACCGGCAATGACTGGGTCATCCCCACTGGCCGCACCTCGCCTTCCTGTAACACGCGCAACAGTTTTGCCTGAAATTCCAGTGGCATATCACCGATTTCATCAAGAAACAGGGTGCCACCGTTGGCGGCTTCGAACAGGCCGGTATGGTTACGGTCGGCACCGGTGAAGGCCCCTTTGCGGTGACCGAACAGTTCAGATTCCAGCAGCGCTTCGGGAATGGCGGCGCAGTTGATCGCCACAAACGGCGCCTCGCAACGCGGGCTGGCACTGTGAACAGCACGTGCCAGGCTCTCCTTGCCGGTGCCACTCTCACCCTGGATGAGGATACTAACGTCCGTCTGCGCGACCCGCCAGCCCTGCTTGAGCAGCTCCTCCATACCTGGGCTGGTGGTGATGATCTCGCGTCGCCACTCCTCGTCGCTGGTCGCGCCATCGTCATCTGTGTGTGGATAACTGTAACGCTGGGCAGCCGCGATGTTATCCAGTAACTGCTGACTGTCAAAGGGTTTGGTGAGGTAGCTGAACACCCCTTTACGGGTAGCATCAACGGCGTCGGGGATAGAGCCGTGAGCGGTGAGGATGATCACCGGCAGCGAGGGATAGCGTGCATGCACCTCATCGAACAGGGCCAGGCCATCCATCCCTTCCATACGCAGGTCGGTAATGATCAGCTGTGGCTGAAAGGTGGGCAGGCGGGCCAGCGCCTGGCGACCATTGGTGGCGCTATCCACCACAAAACCAGCAGCTTTGAGGCGCAAGGACAACAGTTTCAGTAGACTGGCATCGTCGTCAACCAGCAGTATCTTACTGTTATTCATGGGGTTTTTCTATCCTCCTCTGGATCGAGGTTGGCACCTGCACCGGCACGCTCTTTTTCATTGATATCCCGTTCGATAGATTTTAGCTGGTCCAGTTGTAACTGCAGCGCCCGCAGCTGACGACGCAGCACTGCGGTGGCTGTCTGCCCCTGTTTAAACCGCAATCGCAGGGCATTTTCCTCGGCGCGCAGGCGGTTACGCTCACCGATCTCTTCGACTAGCAGCAGGGCCATGCCGCGCGCGGGATATTGCATCCCGACGGGTTCGCGCAAAACCTCCTCCAGCAGGCTGGCCGCCGTCTCATCGTCCTGATAGGCCGTATCAGGGCGACTGAGCATCAGCGCCAGACGCAGCTGGCTACATGCCTCATTACTCGCCGCTACATCCGCTCGTAGTGCTTGCAGCATATCTCTCCTGGATTCTGCTGAGAGACGGGAAATAGCGCTATAAAGCTCCAGCACGTTGCCACATGCTCCATCCGGTGGCGATTGCGGTGACGTATCAGTGGCTACCGGCAGTTGCGCGCAGGCCGTCAGCAGAATAGCGCCTAGGATCCCCATTGTGTGGCAGCGGATAATGGTATGTGCCGTTCTTCTAAACACCGCTTTCTCCTGTGCTGTGCAGGGGCAGGGTGACTCGCAGATGCGCACCACGCTGTGAGTCGCATGCTTCGATGATACCACCGTGCAAACGAGCGTAGCGCTGTGCGATCGCCAGACCCAACCCGGTTCCTTTGATGTGGCTTCGTGCCTGTTGCGGACCCTGAAAAAAGGGCTCGAATATCTGCCCGCTCAGCGCTGTGTCGATACCTGGACCATCATCGAGAACATCAATAGAGGCCTGACCATCCTCTATTCGCAGCTGTAACTGCACCTGTCCACCCCGTGGCGAATATTTGATGGCATTGGACAGCAGATTGTCCAATAAAGTGCACAGCTGTTCACGTTCGCCACACAGGCTGACCGGTTGCAACTCGGTGAGCACTTCAATACCGCGCGCGCGCAGTGTCAGACGGTGTTTGTCGACAATTTCCGGCAGTAGCGTATGCAAGTCTATCGTCTCCTGATGCTGTAGCTTCTCCTGTGCGAGGGCAGCATTAAAGTTCAGTAGCGCCTCTACCTGCGCCTGCAATTGCAGGCTGTTATCACGCAGGATATCCGCGACCTCGCGCTGCGAATTGTTGAGCGTGCCTACCACCTCGTCACGCAGCAGTTCGGCGCCTTCGCGCAGTGAGGTAAGCGGCGTTTTCAACTCGTGCGACACGTGATGCAGGAAAAGTCGTTTCTGTTCATCCAGTTCGGAGAGGCGTTGACGCAACCAGTCCAGATGTTCGCCCAGCTCGCGGATATCCTGCGGTCCACTCACCGTGACAGCGGTGCTGAATTCGCCGGCTCCCAGGCGGCGGATCGCTGCCCCCAGGTGGCGCAGAGGACGATTAATCAACACACTGAAGATCACCGCCAGGATCAACGCCAGCGGGATCAGCGCCAGCGCCTGCAGCAGTAACAGACGCTGCACCTGTTTCACCTGCCGAGTCATCTGGTTGCTCTGCGCAGAGATCATCTGTGTGACCTCAAAAGGGATCGTCCGTGCCAGACGGGTCAAATCGTGTTGTTTCGTCAACTGCAAAGTCGTGTCCTGAATTAGTCCGTTAGCCACAGTACGCAACTGCTGGTACAACTGCTCCTCGTGTTTGTCTATTTGCCACAAGCGCGTTGATAGCGCCTCGCCCGGCACTAAAGTCTCTCCTGGTGCCACAGCCTTGAGTCGGGAAACAGCCTCAGCCAGCTGCTCGCGCTGATTCTCATAACGCTGCAACACGGCCGGGTCATGCAGCACCCAATACTGACCAGAGCTCCGCTCCAGGTTCAACACCTGTGCCATGATGCTACGACCCGCCTCCACCGCCTGGGTCGATTCATGCACCGCAAGCTGCATCTGCGCCGACAGTTTGTCAATACGGACAAACGTATTCACCAACGCTACCGAGAGCGGCAGGGCGGCAAGAAAAAAGCCGATCAGAGCAAGCTGAAAGATCGAGTTTGGTAGGGTTAGTCGCATGACGTTCCTCTGGGGCCTCCCTGTTGCCAGAGTCTCAGCCACCAGCTCCTCCTGCAATACCAGGGTCAGTGTTGACGTTGCACCGAATAACACCGAAGGTCAATGCTCACATCGTGACAGTGTGAATGAGTACCGCTAATAATAGTGAATTAGAAGCGATCTGATCATAAACTGGAACATAATCCGTTTCGCCCAGTACAGCAGTGTAAAGCAACGATAACCCAAACGTATTTAGCATGAATTATCAACAGCTTAATATTTTATAGCACCATCCTTTGGAAGGTGGACATCAGGCAAATCGCGCTACGACCATTCCGGTCAGGCCTGTTTTCCCGTGTGATCATCATCTGCGGAAGTATCCAGATCTGGAGCCGGCGGCCCAAGGCTGCGCATCACCGACATTGGGATCAACAGGATATTGAGTAGATCGATCACCAACCATGCCACCAACGCGTAAACGAAGGCCATCGCACCGGCATCTTGAAACATATAAAGAAACGCACAGATAGCCAGCGCCCACATGTAAACTAATGAAAATGGTGCCAAAAACCATGGATTGGCGCAGAGGCGGGCGTTACAGTGATCGCAGTGAGTCTCACGCCAGTAGCTCAGACGGTATTTATCCTTGAGGGAAATACCAGACTGCTCACACTTCGGACATGGAAATTTCATTTACGCCGCTCCAAAAAGACTCATACAGAAAATACCATCATAACATCCAGCCGCCGCACGCCAACCGCTCTCGCTGATTGCTTTCACCTGGCCAGAATAAGCGTGTTAGAATTTGCGATCCTTAAAATATTTAAATCAATAATCGACATTAAAATGAATATGTTGCACAAAAAATTGTTGTTTCTGATGCTGGGCGCCGCACTATTGACCGGTTGCGATGGCAATACGCCGCTGATGGATGAGGTGCAAAACGGCGACATTGACAAGGCCAGGGCGCTGATAACAGATGTTGGTGACATTAATGAACGTAACAACTATGGCTGGACGGTGCTGATGCACGCCGCGCGCCTTGGCAATGTAGAGTTGATAGCACTACTGGTAGATAACGGTGCTGACGTCAATGCACAGGATCAGGACAACTGGTCTGCACTGATGCGTGCATCACTCAAAGGCCACACTGAAGCGGTGCGTTATCTGCTTAGTAAAGGAGCGGAGGTCAATTTCAAAGATAATACCAACACTACCGCACTCCATTGGGCCGCTTTGCGTGGCCATAAAGATGTTGTGTTATTACTGCTCGATGCAGGTGCTGATTTTACGATAGTCAATGATCGCCGCTGGACCCCAATGAAAGCGGCTGCCACCGAAGGTGAAAATGACATCATCCTGTTGTTGAAGCGTTACGGCGCGAAAGAGTAGGGCGCACGCTTTTGTGATCTGCTACGCGCCGGTATGCACGATGATCTGACGCTGCATATTGGCGCGACGATGTTCCCATAAAAAGATTCCCTGCCACGTACCGAGGGTGAGGTTACCGTCAACGATCGGCACCGCTAACGAGGAGGCGGTCAACGTCGACTTGATATGTGACGGCATATCATCCGGCCCTTCACTGGTGTGGGTGTAAATTTGATCATTTTCACTCACAAGACGATTCAACCACTGTTCCAGATCATGCGCCGCCGCTGAATCAGCGTTCTCCTGTATCAGCAGGCTCGCCGAAGTATGTTTGATAAACAGTGTACACAACCCCTCCCGCAAACCACTTTCGTTGACTACCGCGGCAACCTCACGCGTGATTTCATGCAGGCCCTGGCGTGGGGCACTGATCGATAATTGGCTGATCATGGTACACTTTCCTTCTTATTTATTTACCGTCATCCGACCTAGGCTAGCAGATGACGGGATTTATTATAGCGCGCTAACGCCTGATTGATATTCGCAGAAGCGTTAAAGAGATTCGCCCAAATTGAGAAGTTGTATGTTTTTGAAAAAACTAGCTTGCGCCTTTGTACTGGCCATCACGTCGAGTATGCTCTTCGCGGACGAGCCATCAGCCAAACATCACGCAAACGAAGTCCAGGACTGTAAGGCTTGCCACACCAATGATAACAACTTAGCCGCGGTCGAAGTCAACGCCAGTTGTCAGCAGTGCCATGAAGGTGCGCCGGGCGAGGGCAGACTGATTGCGGCAATGAAGCGACCGCCACAAACCCGCATCGATGACGGCAGTGACAATGGCATGCAACAACCGCAGTACTACGACACAAGCAAGCTCGGCGATGCGCCCCATGAGATGGTCCTGATTCCG
>CALZMY010000156.1 GCA_945788675.1 uncultured Gammaproteobacteria bacterium
AACCAGGTTGATACTATTCAATTGCAGATTTACGTGATTAACACGCACATACCACATACCTGGAACATAAATATGCTCGCTTACTGCACCAAAGAAGAAGAGCAATAGCTTCCCTTATATAAAACCTGAGGCACTCTAGATGTCGACGAAATATAAAACATTTTTTTTCTACTTTATTATTCTTTCACTGTCCCTTGTCGCCAGTGATATCACGCTCGCCGAAGATAAAGCGAAAGGCGATGCGACGGCCGATTCGGAAATACCTGTACTGGTTAGCAAAAGCGATGAGTTACTGAGCCAGCTCAACGAATTGCAGGAGCAGCTAACTAAGCACCTCAGCGAATATAAAAAGGCAAGTGGCGAAGATCGTGCGTTATTAGCCACCCAAATTTCCAGCAAAAAAACTGATTTTCGTAAACTCCTAAGCGACCTCATCACTAACCTCAAAAAACAAGAAGAAGATAAACTCGATACGAGCGCACTAACCGAGCGATTGAAGAAACTAATCGACGCTGAATCTCCCATCATCCGAAACGATATTATCATCACTACAAAAACCATCGATGGATTAAGAAAAGACCGCGATCAACTAGGCCCTGAAGACATGTTCGAGCGCGAGCAACATATCGCTGAACAGGCCACCGTACTTGATAAACTAATCAAAGAACTCTTTCAAAATATCGAGCGCAAACTTCTATTGGGATTAGAGGCAAGAAAAGATCTCGAACTGCTCGACGAAGGTCTTAACTCTCGCGCATCCAGCCTCGTCGGACTCATTGAATTAACGAACAACCAGATAGCAAAACTCAAAGCCCGTATAGCAAAAGCTAACGAGAGCGATCAAAAACCGCTTGAAACCAAGCTTACGGCGCTCAATGAGAAAATGGATAGCGCCACTGCCAGTCTACGTGCACTAGTCGCGATTATGGAAAAACGTGGCCTTGACACCACCCTCTATAGCCAACTTTTAGTTCAGATAACGGGGGAGATTACCGGCGATGTTTTTGATAAAGCAGTCATCTCAGGACTTATTAATCAGTGGTATAGCAACGCATTAGACTGGCTATTAGAAAACGGACCTGGCGTGTTACTAAATATTATCGTCTTTTTCCTTATCTTGATGCTATTCAAGATTCTGTCTAAATTAATCGGCCGAATCGTAAAAAAGGCAGTATCCACCTCGAAACTGACTATCTCCCAGCTACTTCAGGAGTTCTTCATTTCCGCTTCATCAAAAGTAGTCATGTTGATTGGTGTCCTGGTTGGATTATCACAACTCGGCGTCGAAATTGCGCCGCTGCTTGCTGGCCTCGGCGTCATTGGTTTCATTGTCGGTTTTGCGTTGCAAAACACACTATCCAATTTTGCATCAGGTATGATGATTCTTGTCTACCGCCCTTACGATATTGGTGACGCAATCGAGGCAGGCGGCGTAGCAGGTAAAGTTCAACAAATGAGTCTCGTCTCAACAACGGTATTAACATTTGATAATCAAAAACTGATCATTCCAAATAATAAAATTTGGGGGGATGTCATTCGCAATGTTACCGCATTAAAAAACCGCCGTGTCGATATGACTTTCGGCATTGGTTACAGTGATGATATTGCGCATGCGGAGCGTGTATTGTGGGAGATTATCAATGAGCATAAATTAGTTCTGAAAAATCCTGAACCGGTTATCAAACTGCATGTGCTAGGTGAGTCATCAGTCGATTTTATTGTACGACCTTGGACGCTAACCAAAGATTACTGGACTGTGTACTGGGATGTAACCCGCAAGGTGAAGGAACGCTTCGATGTCGAAGGCATCTCAATTCCTTTCCCACAACGCGATGTGCACGTTTTCAATACGCTTCCGTCAACACCCATGATTGGAGAAGCCAAATAGAATCCACGCATAATCAACAACAAGAATTTAAATGGCGCGGACCGAGACTGACTGGGTTCGCGTATTTCAGATACCAGACACTGTATATCTGAAGTTTTTATCAGCAGGTAATCTAGAGTTTTATGAAAATATCCGAAAGAATAGCGGGACCTTCAACAGCATTAATTGGCTTTAATACATAACTCGTCATACCAAGCTTGCTGCATTCAATGATTGAGTCTTTATCTGCCTTAGAGGTCAACATGACAACGGGTAGTTCTTTATCTGTTTCGCGAATCGTTTTCAGCGCTGTTTTGCCATCCATTACCGGCATAACGATATCTAGAAACACCGCACCAATATCATGCTCGCCACTTTCAATTATTTTTAGCGCCTGCTTCCCATTCTCAGCTTGCAAGGTGTTTTCATAACCCATAGCAGCCAGTACACGGCGCAGTCCTTCGCGCATTATCATGGTGTCGTCAACGAGTAAAATAGTTTTTTCTTTACCTAGCATACGTTCACCCCATTCACTATCGTGTGAGATAACTTAAATGAATACGACCTACTTTTTCTAACTCTACAGGCACAGTCATAATCTGTTTAATACCTTCCAGCAGGAATTCACTATCTTCTTTGCTATAAAGATACAAGGGTGGACCAAAAGATATCTTGTGATTTGTCTCATTGATTTCACGGGTGGCTAGCCCAATAATGGTATTCAGTAATTCTGCCAGAGCCTCTTTTACATCTTCATTGAGTGAGGAGGCAGTCTCAGTAGAGCCAAGCAAAACTGAGCGCACTTGATTGCCAATGATAATGGCAGTTTTTAGATCGAACATCATCACAATATTATTGGTAACACCATTGGTGAAAGTAGTATTGATAGATACAGCAAAATCTTTGAAAGCAAAGACATTAAGAGGATCATGATATGTTAAAAGGTCGCTGGAGGCCTTTAAACCCGCCATTGTATTTAGCGTATGAATTGCTTCACTAACAAATGGAAGTAATACAGAGTTACGAATATTGTCTGTTGATGCGCCCTCAAGCTCCATATCATGCCACTCTATATTAACTGTTTGTTAGAAATTATCGACATTATTGGGGGTTACTTAAATGTTTATTAAACGTGTTTGAGATGTGATAGAGCCTGATAGCGTGCCAATGAGATGATTAGCCTGGCTCTATTTACCAGACGGATTAGATATATCCTGCATAATTACCTGAGGCCAGGGTAGATTACGACCTCCCTCTACGGTCGGCAAATCATGCGATGCGGGAAAACACCCTCAATGTTTCTTATCACGTCGCCCAAGAAAGCGTTTATAGCGTTTACGCTTATCCTGCTGATGATCGGTGAGTACGTTTTTACGGCCCTTGTACGGGTTATCGCTGGTTCTGAATTCGATCTTGATCGGCGTGCCTTCAAGCTTCAACGCCTTACGAAAGGTCTTCTCCAGATAACGCACATAGCTATCCGGAACACTGTCGGTCTGGTTGCCATGGATCACGATCAGCGGCGGGCGATGACCGCCCTGATGAGCGTAACGCAGTTTAATACGTCGCATATGCACTGCAGGCGGCGCATGTTGGGCCACCGCCTCAGCGAGGATACGGGTCAATTGCGGGGTTGATAGCGCCTGCTGTGCAGAGTGATAGGCTCGCCGTACCGATTTGAACAGCGCATCAACACCCTTACCCTTCAATGCTGAAATAAAGTGGATCTCGGCAAAGTCGATGAAGGCGAGGCGACGTTGCAACTCATCTTTAACACGTTGCTTGTCGTATTCATCCATGCCATCCCATTTGTTGATTGCGATCACCAACGCCGTGCCACTCTCTAATACATAGCCGAGGATTTTAGTGTCCTGCTCTGAGATCCCACCTGCGTGGGCATCAATCACGAGGATGGCAACATCAGCCTCACTGATCGCCTGCAACGCCTTTATTGAACTGAACTTCTCAACGGCTTCACTGACACGTCCACGCCGTCGCATGCCAGCAGTATCGATCAATATATAATCCTGTTTGCCGCGCTGAAATGGAATGCGGATACTGTCACGAGTGGTACCGGGACGATCAAAAGCGAGTACACGATCTTCTTTTAGAATACGATTAACCAGCGTGGATTTGCCAACATTAGGACGTCCTGAAATCGCAATCTTGATACTGCGCGGCCCTGCCTCCTCTTCCTCGACAGCCTCATCAACCTCAACCATGTGTTCGAACACTTCCGCCATCATGTCGGACACGCCTTCACCATGCGCCGCCGAAATCACAACTGTATGTGCATATCCAAGTTCATGAAATTCACTGGAGACCAGATCGACATCACGTCCTTCTGCCTTGTTGATCACCAACATTAATGGCTTACCAGAACGACGCAGGCGGTCTGCAATGGTCTTATCACCGGCCGAAAGCCCCGCGCGGCCATCGACCAGAAAGA
>CALZMY010000157.1 GCA_945788675.1 uncultured Gammaproteobacteria bacterium
CCAGCAGCAACGATCAAAAAATCATAACGAACCTGCGCACCTGAAACCAGCGTTAATACATTGGCTTCTGGTTCAATCACACTGACGCCGTCTTTGATCCACTTCACTCCTTTGGGGATCACTGAACTCATACTGCGCGCGGTTTTCTCCGCCCTGGTGATACCACCCCCCACAAAGGTCCAGCCTGGCTGATAATAGTGGGTTACGGCAGGTTCGACGATGACAATATCAAGACCATCAACCTCTTTCAGTAGATGTGCTGCGACCGCAATCCCCCCTGTGCCGCCACCAATAATGACAATCTTATGATGTGCTACCTCTGCCATACTTCCCCCTTGTGACCAATTATATTTCAACAATACGCAATGCTATTGTTTCTGCATGATACAAAAAGTCACTCTTAATATCCCGTCACAAATATAAACATGAGGATAGTAAGCCCTCACTGCTGCACCCGCCCACTAAAACCAGAGACAAATGTCATTAAAAAATCACCGATTTTTAACAAATCCGTCATGTTTGCGCCGTAATCTTGCCCCCTGACAAAACATAAAGGAGAAGAAAATGAATTTCTATATACAGGAATGGCCCAATAAAACGGCCACATTAATGCTGGAAAATGGCACATCCGTGTGGACATATCCTAACGTGGAGTCTGCCGAAGCTGCCTACAATGAGTGGCATCGATGTCAACGTAAAGAAGAGATCGTGGCCGACATCCTGCAGCAAGACTCCATCTGCTCCGCAATGCTGTAGCGGCGCTCTCGCGCCGCCTATAAAACGATCAACACTAACGCTGGGAAGCGTTAGAAATTATAGATCAGGCCAAAACTGACATTCAGGATATCTTCATTGCTGGTAACATTGGCAAAACTGGCATCGATTGAAAATTGCTGAATGGCAAAACGGGCGGCCAGATTACCGCCAATCTCATAGTCCACTCCTCCACCAAAGAAGACATCGACACTGGAATCATTCGCACTGCCGACATCATAATCCCAGCTGGCGAGCCCCACCTGCAGAAAGGCGGTTAACTCATTCGATAAAGCCATATTGCCAACCACGCTGCCATGGACAGCCGTTGCCTCACTCTTTGTCGCGCTACCGACATCGCCAAAATCAACCAGTCCCAGCTCGACAGCAAGCAGTTCATTCAATGCCATACCACCAAAGATAGAAAACGAAGGCGAGCTATCATTCGCCAGATCATAATCAGCACTGCCAAGGCTAACCCCGATATAAGGCGGGTTACCCTTGCTCGCCTTACTATGACTCACCACAATATCTGATTCAGCATAGACGACTGGGGAGAGCAGCAGTGATGCTGCCAATACTATTGAGCTCTTTGATTTCATAGTGATCACCTGCCAAACAGCGATTTTTCACGCTGCTTACGAATTTCTTTTTCATCGGACCACTCAACGATGCCACTTTCAAGATGCATCACCTTCAGAGTGAATTTGTAATAGACATCTTTCACATCATCGGTCTTTTTCACGATGCTGCTGAGATTGCCATACATCATATATTCAGCCCCCACCTGGCGCCCAATCTGCGCTGCACTATTGCGATTGACCATGCCGCTTTCATTCTGAAATTCGAGCTGTTCGCGTACCTCAGACACCTTGGTCATATCGACAAAACGAAATTTTCCGGAACGTAAAATACGGGTGGAAATAGTATCGGTAATAGACTCTGTATCGATGTGCTCCGTGGTCTTGTTCTTGATTTTATCGACAAACATCACCGGACGGCGCTCATTGGTGACCTGAACAATGGGCGGAAAGGTTAATACCGAATCGACCATCTTGGAGGCAATCTGTTGTAGATCAGTGGAGCCAAAGTCAATCGTCGCCGTCTCCACTTCAGTGGCATCCTGATAGGCCACCTTGGTGGAACAGCCCTGTAACACCAACAGCGCTGCCGCCATCACTGTTAATCCAACTATGGATGAATACTTTTTCATCAACATCTATTGCCCCTTCACGTTTAATCGATAACTCTTCACGGAACCGTTTGGCGCAACACCATGCACAGACATGCTTTGTGCGCCATGCAAACTCACCGGGGTCCACGCATCAGTCCCTATCTCCACTTCAAATTCATCGCCATCGAACCAGCTAAAACGGTATGCTACTGCCTTGTCACTACTGGTGAGATTGGTCAACTTCAGGTTAACCTCAAGCAGCCCACCCACTTCCCGGCTACGCATATCAGAAATGGTGATGTTCTTGGCAAGGGCGTCATTATGTATCAACAGATGTTTTTTAACATCCGCGTCATCCGGCTTACCAATGGCTTCGATGCCCGAAGTGCTACAGCCATTTAACAATGTCACCAATAAAATCGATGCAAACAGTTTTGCAAAATAGTGATGATTTTTCATTCCGACTCCCCGCCTGTGAAGATCTGCTGATCTGAATTCATTCTATATCGTTATCGCACGTGCACGCAATCGTCCACCTGCGCTAATCACATGCACCACCGTCACCCGTCCGGGACGAACGTCGACGATAATCTCGCCACTGTGAATGCCATCTCGTAGTGTCAACATCTGCTTTCCCCTGCCCGCCGCCGTATGCAAAATCTGCACCTCGGCAGGCAGTGTCAACCAGCTACGCAGATCAGCACGATTCAATAACAGCTGTCCAATCCCAGCCAGTACATCAAACGCACTGTTCATCTGATGATTGCTTATCTCCTCGCGCGCAATAACACGCAGCCCCTGGCGCACAATCATCCCGAGTAGCCGCTCTTCCAGCGCCTTGGCCGCCATCGCAGCGGGGACAACAATCGTCTCTGTCTCACCCAGCCGCTGCCCTTCCAACCCAATCACCAACGGCCTATAATTCTGCAGCTGATTAAAGTATGTAGGAAAAACCAGGTTATTGGGTACCCCGCGTAGATCAATTAAGACATTGACCTCCTTTTTCTCTGGCACATAACCCTGTTCATACAGCACCACCAGCTTGCCCTCGCCTTTCACAGGACGTTTGAGGCCATCATTGGCAGTCGACCCATTAAGTTGCTTTAGATCCTCATCCATCCCCAGTTGCTGCGCCAGGCGCACCACATCATCGCGCAGGTAGCGATTGTCAGGATAGATTTCCAGCGCCTTTTTGTAGTCGATATAGGCATCATTATACTCGCCCCTGATTTCATAGATCAGGCCTGAAATATAGAAGGAATAGGCATTCTGGAATGAATTCTTCACCTTTGACGAGAGACTAGTGAGCGACGAAAACTTCTGCTTGTAATCCCGATTCTGGCCCAGAATCATCGCCTCTTTACGAGCATCTGCATCCTGCGCTTCGGCCTTGATCACCTCGGCTTCATTTTCACGCAGTGCCAACTGTTGTTCCAGATTGGCACGTCGCACCTCGACGCCTGCCGCCTCAAGATTATTTTGCTGCAGAAAATTGAGCGCCTGAAAGCTGTGCACAAAGATCCGTTCATATGATTCACCTTCATAAGGGATCGCATTTTCATTCAACAACACCGCCCCAGCCTTGCCAGCGGCACCGCTCGCGGTAATCTTCGCCGCCGCCTCTTTAGCCTCGAATTCGGCCAGCACCTGCTCAAAGTCCTGAATGCTGGACTCAATATCGCCTGAAATCTGGGCGATACGCCCCCGTTCCATCAAATAGAGTAGCTTATCCGCTCCCCGGCTCTTTTTCTCCAGCACCGTCCGCGCGGCAGCAAATTCACCGACAGCGACCTGCTGTTTGATCCCCGCCACCTGCGAGGGATAGGAACTAAATACCGAACTGGTAGCGCAGCCACTCAATAGCACCACACAACTCAGCATCCCCCACAACACCGATATTTTCAATTCCACTCAAACCCTCGATTATCAGCCGCTTACCATAATAAACTGAAGCTAGCCGTGCTGAAATAGTACGCCCCTGCGCCACCAACATTGATATATACCTGCTTTAGGGGTATAAAAACAAGCCACTCAACCACGGATATTTAGCAATGCCAGGGATCTTTATCAATTATCGTCGCGAAGACTCAGAAGGATACGCCATTACCCTGCAAGATCGCCTCGCCAAACATTTTGGTGAAAAACAGCTCTTCATGGATGTGGATAACATCGAGCCAGGCATCGATTTTATGGCGGCAATCGAAAAAAGCCTCTCATCCTGCGAAGTGGTACTGGTACTCATCGGTGCGCGCTGGCTCGACGCCACAGACCATCAGGGCAATCGTCGACTCGACAACCCCCATGACCCTCTGCGCATCGAGATTGAGACCGCGCTTAACAGTAATGCGCGTGTTATCCCTGTGCTGTTGCACAGTACCACCATGCCGGGGAATGACAAGCTCCCAGAAACACTGGCCCCACTGACACGCCGCCACGCCATCGAGATCAGCAGCAGCCGTCGCGACTACGATCTTGAACGACTTATCAGCACACTTGAAAAGATCCCGGGGCTAGTGCCCATGGCGAGCAATAGCGACACCACTGCCAAACCTGCCGCGGCTAGCGAAACGGTGACAGCCCCCTCAGCGCCACGTAGTAATGCAGTCAAACACGGCATTGTCGGGGCCGGCGTCACCCTACTACTGCTCGTCACGCTGGCACTCTTCGATAGCGAAGAGACTCCCGTCCTAAACCCAGATCTAGACCCAGGTCCAACGCCATCAGCCTCTCTCCCAGAAAATAACGCCATCGCGAACGTGAACAAGGTTCAATCACCCCTTCAAGCTGCCACGCCCATCCAGAATGTTGTGCAACCACAAATCGCTAACGTCAATCTGAGTGGTACCTGGTTTGACGATGGTGGCACCCGTTTTGAAGCGACTCAGAAAGGTAATAAATTCATCGCTGCCGGTTTTAATATATTTGGCATGGCCACCAAACAGATACATGGCACCGTTCAGGGCAACACGCTCACCTTCACGCTACAGGATGGTTTTGTCGAAACAGGTGGTAGCGGCACGCTCAATGCTGATGGAGAACACCTCGATTACACCCTGACTCAGGGTAACTTCAGTGAAAGCGGGCAACTGCACCTCAATCACACCCGCAATTAGGCCTTCCGTAGCAGTCTATCTCGTCACCACTACATTACGCAGTCAAACAGAGACACTGATGAAGCGACCTGCATAGCACTGATCAACTCAACGCAATGGCGGCCATCGGTACCAGCAACCACTTTATCATCATTCCTTCAATGAAGGGCAATCCATCCGCTAATGAACGCCGTCATCGCATTCTATTTTCCGATGCCCTTATCTTCATCTCGATTATCTGGATCGCAGCAATCCTGGAGATACAGGGCCCTAACGAGCGCTAATTCAGCTCAAACCTCATAGGCCAAATTACGGCCACTCGCAAATAATAACGATCAAAGCGGTTCAGCGACGGTATAACACCATGTCAAATGACTATTGTTACCCCGAGATATCAAAAACATACTGTGCGATGAGCAAACAGATATCAGCTCTCTCGCTTACCATGCAAGCTAGTCAATGAATGAACGTCAAGCATTAAAACAGCAGAACAATGCCTGCTTCGGTTGATTATTTTCATTCATCGGCACTTAAGTTCACCACCATTTCTGTCGATATTCTCCTGCTGGTAACGAATATTTTCGCTCATCCAGTCACTGCCAACACCATCATCATATGGAAATATAAAATAATTTTTAGTGGAGGAAAAAGTATGTTTAATAGAAAGTTCAAAAGGTTAGCAACTCCCATCACCGCAACAGCCATTTTATTTGGCATCGTCGCATGCGGCAGCAATGATTCAGCCTCAACTGCACCAACCACAGTAGGTGCCTATTCAGGCCCCGGTTCAAAATGGGATATTTCACTCCTCTCCAACAACAGCTTCTCGGTAACTCACCGGGATACAGCGACTGACCCCGTTGACATGACAGTGACTGGTACCTACACACGTCAAGCCAATGGCATCGTAAAACTAACCGTTGGCGCGGCCGTCGATGGCGCTGGCGGCGCACTATCATCACCCGCCAATGGAGATGTCGCCTGGGCGCTCGATGTGCCGGGATATGCCTTTATGTTACGCCCCATGGATGCCACCAATGATCAATTGATTCCGATGGTCGTCTCGGGCGAATGCCCCACCACCAATCTCAATGGCAACTGGGTTACCGTAAAGACCAATGCAGGTACAGATGCCACCAACGCGGGCCGCGACTTCTTTGGAACCTTTCAGTTTGACACGGCCACACAAACAGGCAATCTACCTGGTCGCTATAGCCTTGCCAACCCAACCAGCAATCAGGGCTCAAATTCCCTCGGTAGCGGTACCTGTAGTGACGGCATCATGAGTATCTCGGATGGCATCATGTATCTGGCGACCAATGGCGCAATCGTACGCACCGGTACCGACACACCGGCCGACAGTACCGATGACAACTTCATCTTTGCCTTTGGTCAAAAATCAATCCCTGGCCTGGCTAGTCTGGAGGGCACCTATGCCGGCATGTTGTTTGATGACAACAACGCCTCTGGTAGCAAGATCAATCCTGTCAAAATGGTTTGCGATAATGCTGGCGCCTGTACCGCGACACAATTTGATACCGACCTGGAAAACACATTACCCGGTTCAGTGGCATTCAATTTCTCGGGTGGCGCGGGTGTCGATCAACCTGCAACAGGCTGGATTAACGGTACCGTTTCAGATACAGGAACAGGCAACATCAGTTGCATGGTCGATATCGATGCCGCCGGTACAGGCAAAAAAATCGCCAGCTGTGCGGGGCAATCGCCTGATGACAATACCAAGCTGTTTAATGTGATGTTTGTCTCTATCTAATAGACATTTCATTCCAGTAAATTAAAGAGATGATCGTTCCTGGAATAACACCAGGAACGATCACAGTATAGATAGCGTAATATGTATCAAACGTTCAATGATACTCATAAAATGCTGTTTGCATTAAAACAGGCGTGTCCGAAAAAGGCTTCGCCCTCTTAAGCCCGTTATAAAATGCATCTGCGAGCGGCAACATCCCATAGGGCGTATATGGACTCCTCAGTACTTGTAATCACTGAGGAGTCCATATACGCCCTACATTAAAAGTCAAAGTCGCGCGGAAGAGCCTGTGGCACTTACAAAGCGATGAAAGGGGCTGGATCTAGCGTTTCTCTGCGACAGCGAAGGCCTCAAGATTACATCTCGATTCCGCCCCTTGTGTTACGATCACCGACCAATCCGGGCCAATGTACCCAGGTAGGTCCGCACTCCTGCACGATGACAACCATGGCTCCCCAATCAGCCGCAACATTGCGTTTGCGAAGCGATATTTTTTAATCGAGACCCCATGCGAAAATGCAACCCGGGTGCCTGGTCCGGTACACGCTGCTACTTCACGGAACAGTTGAAGCACCACCTCTTCCTTCAGGTAGATAAAGAGTCCTTCAGCTACGACAACTGACTGAGCGCTGGTATCCCAGCGCCCAGCCTGCTTCATGAGTAGCGACAACGGCGTTTCGTTGAGGTCGGCTGCTAGAAGGGTCATGTTTTC
>CALZMY010000158.1 GCA_945788675.1 uncultured Gammaproteobacteria bacterium
TCGATAGTGCGGGCATTGCGCCAATCGTTGCGATACCCACCACCTCCGGTACAGGATCAGAAGTTGGCAGAGCCTCATTGATCGTGAATGAAGAGACACATAGCAAAAAGATCATCTTTCACCCAAAAATGTTACCCGGCATCGTTATTGCTGACCCACAACTCACCGTAGGGCTGCCTGCCAACATCACCGCCGCCACCGGCATGGATGCACTATCACATAACCTTGAGGCCTACTGTTCCCCGGGGTTCCACCCGATGGCTGACGGTATCGCGCTGGAAGGGATCCGCCTCATCAAGGAGTGGCTAGTCATCGCCTGCGAAGAGTCACTCAACCTTGAGGCCAGAAGTCAGATGATGATCGCCTCCACCATGGGAGCCACTGCCTTCCAGAAAGGACTCGGCGCGATGCACGCACTGGCCCACCCACTCGGTGCGATCTACGACGCCCATCACGGCCTGCTCAACGCAATTCTGATGCCCTATGTTCTGGTCAAAAATCGTGCAGCGATCAACAGCAAAATGCAACATCTCGCCCGTTATCTTGAACTGGACGGTGGTGATTTCGATGCCGTACTGTCTTACATCATAGCGCTGCGTAACCACATCGGCATCCCCAACGATCTTCACAGTATCGGCATCGACGACAGCCGCATTGATGAGATCGCCATCCAGGCACTACAGGATCCCTCTGCGGCAGGAAACCCCCTCCAGTTTACACAACCACAATATGCCGCGCTGCTGCATGATGCAATCCACGGCAAGCTGGACTATTGATGTTGCAATACCAGGCTGTCATCGACTTCTGGTTTAATGAGATCGAGCCAAAGACGTGGTGGATCAAAGACAAAGCGTTTGATGCAGAGATTCGGCAACGCTTCGGTGAACTCCATACAGCAGCTCAGCAGGGTGAGTGCTATTTATGGCGTGAAGCTCCGCTCGGCAGGCTCGCCGAGATCATCGTGCTCGATCAATTTTCTCGTAACATCTATCGAGATCAAGCGCTCGCCTTCGCCTGTGATTCAGTAGCACTCGTGCTTGCTCAGGAAGCGATTGCACAGCAAGCCGACCAGGCACTCGTCCCATCACAGAGGGCCTTTCTCTATCTCCCTTATATGCACAGCGAATCGTCCGCAATCCATGAGATAGCCATCACGCTGTTTGCACAGGCCGGCATGGAATCCATGCCTGGCATTCGAACTCAAGCACAAGGCGATCATCGATCGCTTTGGGCGTTACCCACATCGCAATGCCATCCTTAAACGGCAGAGCACCCAAGAAGAAATTGAGTTTATGAAACAGCCAGGGTCATCATTTTAATAACCATCTGATTTATCCATAAAATATAAGCGTATTGACGCCAGCCAAAAAAGCCCCTTTTGCGAGCTAATTTCACAGAAAAGCACACAATCTCAGAAACCATAGTCCGAGACTAATTAGTTATAGTTTTGCTATAAATTGCCGATCATAGTCACTATACAGGCACTTCCAACAGCTAAAACATAATATGTGGAATATATTTAAAATATTCTCTAAGAAAAAACCCGCCACCACGAACGCCCCCGATCTTCGAGTCGTTCTGGATAGCAGTAAGCTGTGCAAAATGATCTCCTATTTTCCGATTGGCAATAGCGTTAAATATTACCCGGAATATCGCGAAGAAGTGATACTCGACACCATCATCATTGCCTATCTTATAAATAATGATACCGTCTACTCGAATGCCGATATCAGCTACTCAGCGGACGTTAACAAACTTATTTTAAACGGGACAACGATTGATGAGGTCAATAGCTTTGCCGTGCTTATTCCACCTGAAACGCGTGGAGAAACAGGGCTGGACTACGAACGAAAAGAAATCCTGGGGAAGAGCGGAGGTTTCTCCAAAGGAAACAGCATCACATTAGTGGGCAAAGAGAAAGATGGAAAAATCTCGACTATTGATACGGTGGTAAGTAAATATGCTCGACTCAAGGAAGGGTATTATAACGACACTCAGGTTGTCGTGCTCAATGTAGACCCAGCCCTGCTAGTGCTCAAAGATCAGCGTACCCAAAAGCGGCTGGAGGCACAGATACCCGGCTTGATTCAGACAAAACTTTACACTGAGCATAATCAATGCACCATTGTCGATTTCTCAGAACACACCATAAAAATCACCTGCGACGACAATGAAATCGTCGCCATGAGCTGCCATAAAGGTGAATCCGTTACGTTAACTTTCGACCTCCCCAACAGTACTGAACCCAATATCATGCGAGGTAAAGTACTAAGAACAGAGGGGGCATCAATGATAATCGAACTGACGGATATTTTAATAACAGAGACATTCGAGAAACTGGAACCGATCGATCTTATTGAAATCAAGGCAAAGCTGCTGCAACAACCCAGACACTAGCTCAACCTCGAGAATGCTCACACCGCACCACGCCCAATCCCTTGCAGCAGACACGCCCGATGCTGTAGCATTCAGCATCAATTATTTAACTGGAGTTCCTGTATTGCTGCCTGCGGGTCAGATACAGCGCAAGACCCGATAATCCCTTGTATTTCAATATGTTCAAACGTTTAAGCCTTATCAGTACTTTAACTGGACTGATGACACTCTCTTCCGCCTGTTACGCGACCTCTGCACCGCGGGTCCAGTTAAGCGAAGAGATTTCACCAGGCTGGTCGCTGAGCGCCGCCAATAGCCTCTCCGGCCTGAATCTGGCACTGCCCGCACAAGGCACCCGGCTCAACAATCAGAACCACAACATCTATTCACTCAGTGACGATGGCAATCCACCGGCCCCTTATGCACCCGACAGAGCTGGACTGATCAAAGACACAAAATATTTCTTCATCTATCAAGTGGCCATCGTTGGCCTGCTATACATCTCTCCGCAGAGTTTCTCCGGCTGGTCAGATGAACAAAAAGACGAATTCAGTTTCGATAAATACAAAAACAATGTGCGTCATGCGGTATGGGACAGCGATCAGTGGGACATCAACTACATCCTGCACCCTTACTGGGGCAGCGCCTATTATATACGTGCGCGCGAGCGTGGCTACGATGAAAACACCGCATTCTGGTACTCTGCGGCGCTCTCAGCCTCATTCGAATTCGGTTTCGAGGCCTTTTTTGAAGAGCCATCACTACAGGACATTATTGTGACGCCCGTGGCAGGATCGTTTCTCGGCATGTACTTCATGAAGCTGCGCAAAGAGATCAGGGCTCGTCTCGCCAGCGGTGGTGAAAAACACTGGTCCGATAGCTGGATTATGGGTTTAACCGATCCACTCGGCACCATGAATGCCAAAACCAGCCAATGGTTTAACGATGATGATAGTAGCGCACATCTATCCCCCGTCATTGCGATGCCCGCCTATCGAACCAGCGAACTCGATCACTCACTGGACAACCGCTACCGCCTCACCCAGGTACCAGCACTCGGCATGCAATACAGCTACCGCTGGTAGTCACCTCATCAAACAGATCAGTAAGTCACCCTGGAAAGGAGCAGCACCCACTTTTGCTCCCTTTTCTTTTATTTTTATCCATGTATCTGGAAAAGTAGCGGCCTTCATAAAGTAAAAAATCGTGAGCAATGCCTTTGCTCAAGGATTACACTTATAATTTTCGTAAAACTTTAGGATAAGTAGTTATTTGAAACTGCAATAGCTGTCCATATTGATATCATAACGCCAATTCCAGCCCCTATTATTCTATCTCTGTGATTCTCCAGAAGCTCGCCCCTTGGATATCTTCCAAATGTAATCAACAATAATACGACTCTACCTAAATTGAATAGAATAATGAGAAATACAAAATCCCAGACTATATACGCGATAGCAGCCAGCACAGGCCTTAAAACAATTTCAAAAACTAATTCCATCAGGTGTAACCGTACCTGTTATGTTTATTTTCAGCCTGGCATCTGCATTAACTCTGACACCTCAAGTGAGCCGCCAATATCAAGAAATGGGCAGGCTTTTGCCATCGCCAGTGCCGCCTCCATAGAATCAGCCTCAACTGTGGTATAACCAGACATTGACGTTGTGCCTCCAGGCATGACATTACCGTCAGAATTAACTGTGTGCGTATTCTTGAACGGATTAGCAGGACTAACTACCGAATCACCCAATGAAGATAACCACTCTTTATATTTCGCGAAATGTTGCTTACCTTTCTCTGGGCTAGATGGCTGATTGCCGCCCAGGTAAGTGATAATGTATTGAGCCATATACGCACCTCCTTTCTCAAAAATTAGACCCTAATGTACTACAAAAATAGCATGGCGTCGGAAATAACCGCCCGATTCGAATGCGCTTGTTAGCAATTATTGTATCTCGATATTCACTAATTTTGAGGGGCTGGCCTGTAGCAAAGCGGAAGGCCCGTCCCTCGCAACTGCGTTTGCTAAAAGGCTAAGTTCACCTTAGGGGGTTAGTCAATAACGTAGTCTTTAGTTATAATTTCCAGAACGTGGTCATTTGGGTCTTTAAAATATGCGCCGCGCCCACCATAATTATGGTTGATTTCTCCATCATCTAATGAAGATGGACCACTACCAAAACTAATATTGTCA
>CALZMY010000159.1 GCA_945788675.1 uncultured Gammaproteobacteria bacterium
CCGAAGGGATTGAAATGGTAATGCCGGGTGACAACGTAGCAATGACTGTTACCTTGATTGCACCGATTGCGATGGACGATGGGCTACGCTTTGCGATTCGCGAAGGTGGTCGTACCGTCGGTGCCGGTGTCGTTTCTAAAATTATTGAGTAATCGATAAAGAAACATAGAATACGAGTATAAAGATTGTAGTTTATTCGAAAGCATAGGTATCGTAAGATGCCTATGCTTTGTTTTACTTGCAGGTTTTGCTCGTCGTTATGAAGAAGTTAATAGGCCAGTAGCTCAATTGGCAGAGCGGCGGTCTCCAAAACCGCAGGTTGGGGGTTCGATTCCCTCCTGGCCTGCCACTTATGAAAGTTGGCAGGTCTAAAATTTATTTAGACATTTAAGAGGCTTAGGCGAAAATACAGTGGATAAGTTAAAGTTTCTGTTAGCTATTCTGGTGCTAGGTAGTGCTGTTTTTGGTTTTTATCACTTTGGTGAAGAATCAATGCTGTACCGAGTGATCGGTATGCTGGTTGCTGTGGGCATATCAACAGCGATCATGATGCAGACAGCTGTCGGCCAACAGGCCTGGGGCTTTCTTGGCGATGCGCGCACTGAGGCGCGTAAGGTGGTGTGGCCAACACGCAAGGAAACGGGGCAGACAACTTTGATGGTACTGGCGATGGCCATTCTTATTGCGATTCTGCTGTGGTTGTTTGATTCATTTTTATCGTGGGCTGTTAGTTATCTGACAGGCGCGGGAGGCTAGCACGTGGCGAAGCGGTGGTATGTTGTGCATGTCTATTCAGGATTTGAGCAGCAGGCTGTTCGCTCACTGAAAGACCGTATTGTCTTCGGCGAGATGGAAGATAAATTTGGCGAAATTCTGGTACCCACTGAAGAAGTGATTGAGATGCGTGGTGGTCAGAAGCGTAAGAGTGATCGTAAGTTTTTTCCTGGCTATGTGCTGGTTCAGATGGAGCTCGATGATGAAACTTGGCATCTGGTGAAAGATGTGCCGAAGGTGATGGGCTTTATTGGGGGTACCAGTGATCGTCCCGCGCCTATCTCGGACAAAGAAGCGCAGCGCATTATAGATCGTATTCAGGAAGGCGTTGAGAAACCGCGTCCAAAAGTATTGTTCGAGCCTGGCGAGGTGGTGCGTGTGACTGACGGCCCTTTTGCAGATTTCAATGGTGTGGTGGAAGAAGTCAACTACGAAAAGAGCCGCGTACGCGTTGCGGTATTGATCTTTGGACGATCCACACCAGTTGACCTCGAGTTTGGTGAGGTTGAGAAGAGTTGATTATTGATCGGCCCGATGGCCGGTTCTTATTGTAAACCAATGGGGAGCCGCGAGGCGTTTGCACCCGGAGTGAAGAGAGATGGCAAAGAAGATAGAAGCTTATATTAAGCTACAGGTGCCTGCAGGCAAGGCGAACCCAAGTCCACCAGTTGGCCCAGCCCTGGGACAACATGGCGTCAATATTATGGAGTTCTGTAAGGCGTTTAACGCTAAGACTCAAGGTATGGAGCAAGGGCTTCCAGTACCTGTGGTGATTTCGGTCTATTCTGATCGCAGTTTTACCTTTATAACCAAAACACCTCCTGCTGCGATTCTGTTGAAGAAGGCTGCCGGTATCCAGAGTGGTAGTGGAACGCCTAATGTTAAAAAAGTAGGTAAGGTGTCGCGCGCACAGCTGGAAGAGATTGCAACGACCAAAATGCCTGACCTGACGGCAGCTGATATGGATGCTGCCGTGCGCACGCTGGCGGGTACCGCACGTAGCATGGGTCTTGAGACGGAGGGTGTATAAGATGGCTAAGCTGACAAAACGTACGCGTGCGATTCGCGAAAAAGTAGAGCCAGGTAAGCCTTATGCCTTTGACGATGCGGTAGCTATCCTGAAAGAGCTTTCAACGGTCAAGTTTAAAGAGTCAGTCGATGTAAGTATTAATCTTGGTGTTGATGCGCGTAAATCCGATCAGGTTGTGCGTAATGCCACCGTATTGCCAAACGGTACTGGAAAAACAGTGCGTGTCGCGGTATTTGCACAGGGTGCCAATGCAGAAGCAGCCCAGGCTGCGGGCGCCGACATCGTAGGTTTCGATGATCTGGCGGCTTCAATCAAGGAAGGCAACATGGATTTTGATGTTGTGATTGCCAGCCCCGACGCAATGCGCGTTGTAGGGCAGCTAGGTCAGGTGCTTGGTCCACGTGGCCTGATGCCAAACCCTAAGGTAGGTACTGTGACACCCGATGTCGCTACCGCAGTTAAAAATGCCAAGGCAGGACAGGTGAGATATCGTACCGATAAGGCGGGTATCATTCATTGCACTATCGGCAAAGTAGATTTTGACGCAGAAGCTCTGAAGGGGAATCTTCAGGCGCTGCTGGCTGACCTGGTCAAGGCTAAGCCAAGCTCTGCGAAGGGCGTATATTTGAGAAAAATCTCTGTCTCAACCACGATGGGTCCAGGAATACTCCTCGATCAGTCAACTGTGGCGACTGCTGGATAGAGTTTCTGCGCGTAAGCGCAAAAAGAACTTTGGGCCCTGCCGGGCATCGTCCGGCAGACGTCGAAGACCGTTGGTGAGGGCTGTTGAATGTTAGCAGCCTTCTTAATTGAAAACCTTTAACAGGTTTTTGGCCAGCGCAGGCGGTGGTTCCGTAACAGGATTTTCCTGATCACGGTCACCGTTTTTAGGTGGGGTGTTTTGAACACTCTATGTGATCCATAAACATTGTTTATTCGATGTTTATAACTCAGGAGGTAGACGATTGTTAACTTTTGCTGAAAAACAAGCGATCGTTGCTGAAGTGGCCATTACTGCTACGAATGCTCACTCTGCTGTCGCCGCGGAATACCGTGGCATTTCAGTAGATGACATGACGGCATTGCGAGTCAAAGCACGCGAATCTGGTGTTTCCCTACGTGTTGTTAAAAACACGCTGGCGAAGCGCGCGGTAGAAAATACCGAGTTCGAGTGTATAAAAGACTCACTGGTTGGCCCACTGGTCTTGGCATTTTCAAATGAAGAGCCATCTGCAGCCGCGCGCGTCATCAATGATTTTTCCAAGGAGAACGACAAGCTTGTAGTTAAGGTTGTTGCACTTCGTGGCAAGTTACTTGATCCGTCGGATCTGAAGAAGCTTGCGACAATGCCAACTAAGGATGAGGCGATTTCAATGCTGATGTCGGTGATGAAAGCACCGGTTGAAAAATTGGTACGTACTCTGGCCGAGCCTAACAACAAATTGGCTCGCACCCTGGCGGCTGTTCGCGACCAGAAAGACGCAGCGTAACGTAATTATATTTAGTTTAATATTTAATTTTTAGGAGTAGAATTTCATGGCGGTTTCATCAGAAGAGATTTTAGATGCGATTTCTAACATGACAGTAGTTGAGGTTGTTGACCTTATCTCTGCAATGGAAGAAAAATTTGGCGTTTCAGCAGCAGCAGCGGTTGCAGTAGCAGCACCTGCAGGTGGTGATACTGGTGCGGCGGCAGCTGAGCAGACCGAGTTTGATGTTGTAATGACAAGCTTTGGTTCTAACAAGGTTTCAGTGATTAAGGTAGTTCGTGGTATTACCGGTCTTGGCCTGAAAGAAGCCAAGGAACTGGTTGAAGGCGCACCATCCCCTGTTAAAGAAGGTGCGAGCAAGGAAGAAGCTGAAGACGTTAAGAAGCAGCTGGAGGAAGCTGGCGCTGCAGTCGAGATTAAATAAATCTGACGCGACGCCTGGTTTGCCCGACGGCAAACCAAAATATGAAGCGGGCTTGCAGCCATGGGTTGCTGGCCTGCTTCTGCTTATTTGTTTTTGTCGTTTTAATGACGGCAATTTGTACCAAGTGACCTGTGATCACACCATCGCAGGTTCTGATTTCAACTAAAAGTTGAGGATCCCAAATGGCATACTCATTTACTGAGAAGAAATGTATTCGTAAGGACTTCGGAAAGAGTCCGAGCATTCTGGAAGTCCCGTATTTACTAGCGACCCAGATCGAATCCTATCAGTCCTTTTTACAGGCTGGCGCTGCTAGCCCAGAAGAAAGGGCTGATCTGGGACTCCAGGCAGCATTTAAATCAGTGTTCCCCATTGCGAGCTATTCCGGCAACGCCGCATTGGAGTATGTCAGTTATCAGCTGGGTACCCCGGTCTTTGATGTTAAAGAGTGTCAGCTACGTGGTGTGACCTATTCTGCTCCTTTGCGTGTCAAGGTGCGCCTTGTCATTTATGACAAAGATGCGCCGGCTAGCCGTAAGGTTGTCAAAGACATCAAGGAACAGGAAGTTTATATGGGTGAAATCCCATTAATGACCAATAACGGCACGTTCGTTATTAATGGTACCGAGCGTGTTGTGGTGTCACAGCTGCATCGATCACCTGGTGTATTTTTCGACCATGATAAGGGTAAGACTCACTCCTCAGGAAAGCTCCTTTTTTCAGCGCGCGTGATTCCATACCGTGGCTCCTGGCTGGACTACGAATTTGACCCGATGGATTGTGTTTTTGTGCGTATCGATCGTCGTCGAAAATTGCCTGTGACTGTGCTGCTGCACTGTCTCGGTTATACGAATGAACAGATCCTCGATATGTTTTTCGAGACAGATCGCTTTGAGTTTACAAAAGATGGCATAAGCCTTGAGCTTGTTGCTGAGCGTCTACGTGGCGAAACACTTTCCTTTGATGTTAAGGCGAAAAGTAAGGTGATTGTTGAGGCGGGACGTCGTATTACTGCTCGTCATATCCGCGATATGGAAAAAGCGGGCATTAAGAGTATCGTTGTTCCTGATGAGTATCTGATTGGTAAAACCATCTCTCGCGACATTTTCGATCAGGAAACTGGCGAAGTAGTGGCCGATGCCAACAGCGAAATTACAGAAGAGTTGCTGGAAAAACTGGTTGCGATCGAGCTTGATGAGCTGACAACGCTTTATACTAATGATCTTGGCCAGGGACCTTTCATCTCCGATACGCTGCGTCTTGATCATACTCGTACCCAGCTGGAGGCGCAGGTTGAGATCTATCGTATGATGCGTCCAGGTGAGCCACCGACAAAAGAATCAGCTGAAGCGTTGTTCCAGAATCTATTTTTTAACGCTGATCGTTATGACCTTTCTGCAGTAGGACGGATGAAGTTTAATCGTCGGGTTGGTCGATCTGAGATTGTGGGTGACAGTGTTCTTTCTAATGACGATATTATCGATGCGCTGAAAGTGCTGATTGATATTAAGAATGGACGTGGCACGGTGGATGATATTGATCATCTCGGTAACCGTCGTATTCGTTGTGTTGGTGAGATGGTCGAAAATCAGTTTCGCGTCGGACTGGTGCGTGTTGAGCGTGCCGTACGTGAACGTCTTGCCCTGGCAGAGTCGGAAGGGCTTATGCCGCAGGAGATGATTAACGCCAAGCCTGTGACCGCCGTGATTAAAGAGTTTTTTGGCTCCAGTCAGCTGTCGCAGTTTATGGATCAGAATAACCCGCTGTCAGAAGTGACACACAAACGCCGTGTTTCTGCCCTGGGCCCGGGTGGTTTGACGCGTGAGCGTGCCGGTTTTGAGGTACGTGACGTACATCCAACCCATTACGGTCGTGTGTGTCCAATTGAGACACCTGAAGGGCCAAACATTGGCCTGATTAACTCGCTTGCGGTTTATGCCCGTACTAATGAGTACGGTTTTCTCGAAACCCCTTATCGCAAGGTCGAAGATGGAAAAGTCACCGATGATATTGAGTATCTCTCGGCGATCGAAGAGGGGCGCTATGTGATTGCGCAGGCGAATACGACCCTTGATAAGAATGGCGTGTTAACCGATGAGTTGATTTCATGTCGTCACGAAAATGAATTTACACTGTCAGCACCGGATGGTGTCGAGTTCATGGATGTTTCGCCGAAGCAGATCGTTTCAGTAGCGGCATCATTGATTCCGTTCCTTGAGCATGATGATGCTAACCGTGCATTGATGGGCTCTAATATGCAACGTCAGGCGGTGCCTGCGCTGCGTGCTGACAAGCCATTGGTTGGTACTGGCATGGAGCGCCCTGTGGCAGTCGATTCTGGTGTTGCCGTGGTTGCAACGCGTGGTGGCGTGGTGGACCTGGTTGATGCCGGCCGTATCGTGGTACGTGTTCACGACAGCGAGACGGCGAGTGGCGAACCGGGTGTTGATATCTACAATATGATCAAATATACCCGCTCAAATCAGAACACCTGTATCAACCAGAAGCCGCTGGTGAACCCTGGCGACGTGATCGAACGTGGCGACATACTGGCTGATGGCTCATCGACTGAGATGGGAGAGCTGGCACTGGGTCAGAATATGCTGGTGGCGTTTATGCCCTGGAATGGCTACAACTTTGAGGATTCGATCCTGATCTCTGAGCGTGTCGTTGAAGAAGATCGTTACACCTCTATTCATATCGAAGAACAGACCTGTGTTGCACGTGACACCAAACTGGGCTCTGAAGAGATTACCTGCGATATTCCAAATGTCGGTGAAGGTGCGTTATCTCGTCTGGATGAGTCGGGCATTGTGCATATTGGTGCTGAGGTCGGCCCTGGCGATATCCTCGTCGGTAAGGTGACACCTAAAGGTGAAACCCAGCTGACACCGGAAGAGAAATTGCTACGTGCAATTTTTGGTGAGAAGGCATCTGACGTAAAAGATACCTCCTCGCGCGTGCCAACAGGCATGAACGGTACTGTGATTGATGTGCGTGTTTTTACCCGTGACGGTGTAGAGAAGGATTCACGTGCACTCGAGATCGAGAAGGCTGAACTGAACAAGGTTAAAAAGGATCTGAATGATGAACGCCGTATTATGGAAGGCGATATCATTCTCCGTGTCGAGAAGCTATTGCTGGGTAAAGTGGCTGACGGTGGCCCTGAAGGGTTAGCTGCTGGCGCTAAAGTCACCAAGAGCTACCTGGCTGATCTGCCGCAGGATCAGTGGTTTTCAGTGCGTATGCAAAATGAAGCTACAAACAAGCAGCTCGAACAGCTGCATGATCAGTTCAAACTGCTGAAAAAAGAGTTTGAGGCAAAGTTTGAAGAGAAGCGCGCCAAGCTGACGGCGGGCGATGATCTTGCGCCGGGCGTTTTGAAGATGGTTAAGGTCTATCTCGCTGTTAAGCGTCGTTTACAGCCTGGCGACAAGATGGCGGGTCGTCATGGTAATAAGGGTGTGATCTCAATGATTGTCCCTGCTGAAGACATGCCTTACATGGAAGATGGTACGCCAGTTGATGTGGTACTGAATCCGCTGGGTGTTCCGTCTCGTATGAATGTAGGGCAGATTCTTGAAACCCATCTTGGTTGGGCCGCGAAGGGTGTGGGTCACCGTATTGCCGATATGCTGGATGCACAGAAGGAGGTCTCTGAGGTGCGAGATCTACTGGATAAGATCTACAACAGAAGCGGTAAAAAAGAAGACATTAGCTCGCTGACAGACGATGAAGTGCTTAAGCTGGCTAACAATATGCGTAAGGGTGTGCCGATGGCAACCCCTGTGTTTGATGGCGCGGCTGAGTCAGAAATCAAAGGGATGTTAGAACTGGCTGGGTTACCCGCCTCTGGCCAGACTACGCTTTTTGATGGTCGCACAGGTGATCCCTTTGATCGTCCAGTCACCGTTGGTTACATGTACATGCTTAAGCTCAACCATCTGGTCGATGACAAGATGCATGCACGTTCAACCGGGCCGTACAGTCTGGTAACCCAGCAGCCATTGGGTGGTAAGGCACAGTTTGGTGGTCAGCGCTTTGGTGAGATGGAAGTTTGGGCGCTTGAGGCTTATGGTGCCGCCTATACATTGCAGGAGATGCTGACAGTGAAATCGGATGATGTCGCAGGTCGCACCAAGATGTATAAGAGCATTGTCGATGGTGACCATACGATTGATGCTGGCATGCCTGAGTCTTTCAACGTGTTGACGAAAGAGATCAGGGCGCTCTGCCTGGATATTGAACTAGATTGATGGTGTATCTAGATTTGAACCTGAATATCGCAGAAGTAAATATGAATAAATTTGAACAGGAGACAGCGCAGTGAAAGACTTACTTAACTTGTTGAAGCAGCAAGGGCAGGTCGAAGAGTTTGATGCGATTCGTATCGGACTGGCGTCCCCGGAAAAAATACGTTCCTGGTCTTTTGGTGAAGTAAAAAAGCCAGAGACGATTAACTACAGAACCTTCAAGCCTGAGCGCGATGGGCTTTTTTGTGCCAAGATTTTTGGTCCAGTAAAAGATTTTGAATGTCTGTGTGGTAAATACAAACGCCTTAAACATCGTGGCGTGATCTGTGAGAAGTGTGGTGTTGAAGTCACAGTGACTAAAGTGCGTCGTGAACGTATGGGCCATATTGAGCTTGCTAGCCCGGTTGCACATATCTGGTTTTTGAAGTCACTACCGTCTCGTATGGGACTGTTGCTTGATATGACCCTGCGTGATATCGAACGCGTCCTCTATTTTGAGGCATTTGTGGTGATCGACCCAGGGATGACTGATCTGGAGCGCGGTCAACTGCTGACGGATGAAACCTATCTTGATGCGATTGAAGAGCATGGCGATGAGTTTGATGCGCGTATGGGCGCAGAGGCTGTCTATGAACTGCTGCGCTCTATCGATGTGCCAGCTGAAGTGCAGACCTTGCGTGAAGAGATCGCCGAAGCCGGTTCTGAGACCAAGATTAAAAAACTGAGTAAGCGCCTCAAGCTGATGGAAGCGTTGATGGGTTCTGGTAATAAGCCGGAGTGGATGGTGATGACGGTGCTGCCGGTATTACCACCAGAACTACGCCCACTGGTGCCTCTGGATGGCGGTCGTTTTGCAACCTCTGACCTGAATGATCTCTATCGTCGTGTGATCAACCGTAACAATCGTCTCAAGCGACTACTGGATCTGAGTGCGCCAGATATTATTGTGCGTAATGAAAAGCGTATGTTGCAGGAATCTGTCGATGCGCTGCTCGATAACGGTCGTCGCGGTAAGGCCATTACCGGTACCAGTAAGCGTCCACTGAAGTCACTGGCTGACATGATTAAAGGTAAACAGGGGCGCTTCCGTCAGAACCTGCTGGGTAAGCGTGTCGATTACTCTGGTCGTTCTGTGATCGTTGTTGGCCCAACACTAAAACTGCATCAGTGTGGTCTGCCAAAGAAGATGGCGCTGGAACTGTTCAAGCCATTTATCTTTGGTAAGGTTGAGCGCCGTGGTCTTGCAACCACGATTAAAGCGGCGAAGAAGCTGGTTGAGCGAGAAGGGCCGGAGATTTGGGATATCCTTGAAGAGGTGATCCGAGAGCATCCGGTAATGTTAAATCGTGCGCCTACACTGCATCGCCTGGGTATCCAGGCGTTTGAGCCGGTACTGATTGAAGGTAAGGCGATTCAGTTACACCCACTGGTCTGTACCGCATTTAACGCTGATTTTGATGGTGATCAGATGGCGGTACACGTGCCGTTGTCGATAGAAGCACAGCTTGAAGCGCGTTCGTTGATGATGTCGACCAATAATATTCTTTCGCCTGCGAATGGCGAACCAATCATCGTACCTTCACAGGACGTGGTATTGGGTCTCTATTGCATGACGCGTGAAAAAATCAATGCCCGAGGTGAGGGCATGATGTTTACTGACATACTCGAAGTACATCGCGCCTATGAAAATAAGCAGGTTGAGCTGAGCGCCAAGATATCGGTGCGTATCCGCGAAGTGCTGTTTGATGAAAATGGCGAGAAGCAGGAAAATTTTCGTCGCCGCGAGACAACCGCAGGGCGTGCACTATTGTCTGAAATTCTGCCGGATGGTATGCCGTTTGAACTGGTCAACCAGGATATGAACAAAAAGGCGATCTCTAGCCTTATTAATATCTGTTACCGTAACGTGGGTTTGAAAGAGACCGTGATCTTTGCCGATCAGTTGATGTATACAGGTTTCAAGCATGCCATGTTGTCAGGTGTCTCGGTTGGTGTGAATGATATGGTGATTCCAGATACTAAAGAATCGATCATCGCGACAGCTGAAAATGAGGTGAAAGACATTCAGAGTCAGTACGCTTCTGGTTTGGTCACCAATGGTGAGCGCTATAACAAGGTTGTTGATATCTGGTCGCACACTAATGATCAGGTAGCGAAAGCGATGATGGATAAGCTTGGAACCGAGACGGTCGTCGACGCAAAAGGCGCAGAGGTCAAACAGCCATCATTTAACTCGATCTACATCATGGCCGATTCCGGTGCGCGTGGTAGCGCAGCGCAGATCCGTCAGCTGGCCGGTATGCGTGGTCTGATGGCCAAGCCTGATGGTTCGATCATCGAGACGCCAATTACCGCTAACTTCCGTGAGGGCCTCAATGTACTGCAGTACTTTATCTCGACTCATGGTGCGCGTAAGGGTCTTGCCGATACCGCGCTGAAGACCGCTAACTCTGGGTATTTAACCCGCCGTCTGGTGGATGTTGCACAGGATATGGTGATCACGGAAGAAGATTGCGGGACCACAAATGGCCTGTTGATGACACCACTGATTGAGGGTGGTGACGTGGTCGAGCCATTGCGTGAGCGTATTCTGGGGCGTATTACAGCGAGTGATGTGACCGCGGCGGATGGCGCCGAGGTTTTTGTGCCAGCGGGTACCCTGCTTGATGAGGCTGGCGTTGACAGGTTGGAAGAGCTTGGTGTTGATCAGGTTAAGGTGCGCTCTGCGATCACCTGTGACAATCGCTACGGTATCTGTGCATCCTGTTATGGTCGTGACCTTGCACGAGGTCATAAGGTCAATATTGGCGAGGCAACCGGCGTCATTGCGGCGCAGTCGATTGGTGAGCCGGGTACTCAGCTGACCATGCGTACTTTCCATATTGGTGGTGCAGCCTCGCGTGCAGTCGCGGTCAATAGTGTGCAGATCAAGTCCAAGGGCAAGGTGCGTTTGCACAACATTAAGCTGGTACAGAATACCGCTGGCACCAATGTGGCCGTCTCCCGCTCTGGTGAACTGGTTGTGATCGATGATACGGCTCGCGAGCGTGAGCGTTATAAGGTGCCTTATGGTGCGCTGATTTCCGTGAATGATGGTGATGCGGTAGATGCTGGTCAAACGCTGGCCACCTGGGATCCACATACTCATCCGATCGTGACCGAAGTAGCGGGCCGTCTCAAGTTTAGTGACTTTATTGATGGTGTCACGGTCCAGAGTGAAACAGACGATGTGACAGGCCTCTCCAGTATGGTGGTGACTGATCCAAAGGCGCGCGGTACAAGTGCTAAAGATTTGCGCCCGATGATGAAGATTACCGATGAAGCCGGCGAAGATATTTTCTTTGGCGGCACTGATATTCCGGCTGTTTACTTCCTGCCAGCTGGCGCGATTATCAACATGGCTGATAATTCGGATGTGAATGTAGGTGATGTCATTGCGCGTATCCCACAGGAGTCCTCGAAGACACGTGATATTACGGGTGGTCTGCCGCGTGTTGCAGATCTGTTTGAGGCGCGTAAGCCTAAGGATCCTGCGATTCTGGCAGAGATCAGCGGTACTATTGGTTTTGGTAAGGAGACCAAGGGTAAGCAGCGTCTGGTGATCGTGGGGCAGGATGGTGAGCGCTATGAGACGCTGATTCCGAAGTGGCGTCACATTACTGTGTTTGAAGGTGAGCATGTCGAGAAGGGTGAGATGGTGGCTGATGGTGCCCCAGCACCGCACGATATTCTGCGACTATTGGGTATCGAAACGCTGGCCAACTATATCGTCAACGAAGTGCAGGATGTCTATCGTCTGCAGGGCGTGAAGATCAATGATAAGCACATTGAGGTGATTGTCCGCCAGATGCTGCGTAAGGTTGAGATTGTAGAGCCAGGTGATAGCGGTTTCATTAAGGGTGAGCAGGTAGAGCGTGCGCGTTTGCTGGTAGAGAATGATGCCATCGTTTCGGCAGGTAAAGAGGCTGCGACCTATGTGAATATCTTACTCGGTATTACCAAGGCCTCTCTGGCGACTGAATCGTTTGTTTCTGCGGCGTCATTCCAGGAGACAACACGGGTGCTGACAGAGGCAGCTGTGTGCGGTAAACGTGATGATTTACGAGGACTTAAGGAGAACGTTATTGTTGGCCGCTTGATTCCAGCCGGGACCGGGATGGCTTATCACAATGAACGCCGTCGTAAGGAAGAAGATGCGCTGGAGAAGATGGCAGTTGATAAGGGGCCTACGAGTAGTGAGGTCGAAGAGGCGCTACGACAGGCCTTGACGGAGTCGTAATTTCACCCTGATCGATTCGTTATGAGGGGTTAGTGGTTAACCCCTCTCATTTTCGGCCATATCACGGTAAAATCTCTGATAAATGGCGGTCAGGTTCTCTTTGGCCTCCATTTTACACACTGCAATCCTTGTTTGTTTTTTGTGAGATTCTCTGTAAAGAGTGATTCTCTCTTTTTTGTGTAATTAATCTGTATTTAATTTCATCCCGAGCTTGACAGTCGGGCGTAATATCCATAAAATTTCGCGGCTTCGCAGAGAGATAAACTCATCTCTGCTAAAACAATTTTAATGTTAAGTGTTCGATTTAAATAGGATTGCTTTTCAGGATTGCAGTCTGTAAGTGATTGAGCATTTAAGTATTTTTGGGTGGAGACAGGTAAGGCATGGCAACAACGAATCAATTGGTACGCAAACCACGCGGTCGCAAAAAAGCGAAGAGTACTGTGCCGGCCCTGGAAGGCTGTCCGCAGAAGCGTGGTGTTTGCACTCGCGTTTATACGACGACACCGAAAAAGCCAAACTCTGCGCTGAGAAAAGTAGCGCGTGTTCGTTTGACAAACAGCATGGAAGTTTCAACCTACATCGGTGGTGAAGGCCACAACCTTCAGGAGCATTCAGTCGTTTTGATCCGCGGTGGTCGTGTAAAAGATCTGCCAGGTGTGCGTTATCACACCGTTCGCGGCAGCCTGGATACCTCGGGTGTGGATGGGCGTCGTCAAGGGCGTTCGAAGTATGGCGCCAAGCGTCCAAAATCTTAAACCTAATATTTATACGAGACTGTAAGCAATGCCTAGAAGAAGAGTTGTCGCCAAAAGAGAGATCCTTCCTGATCCTAAATTCGGGAATGTGACGTTGGCCAAGTTTGTCAATATCCTGATGGAAAGCGGCAAGAAGTCCGTGGCTGAAAAGATTGTTTATGGCGCACTGGATCAGATCACTGAAAAAGGTCATGCAGAGCCAGTCGAGTCTTTTAATAAAGCGCTTGAGAATATACGCCCACTCGTTGAGGTGAAGTCTCGCCGTGTTGGTGGTGCAACCTATCAGGTGCCTATTGAAGTTCGTGCAAATCGTAGCGTAACGCTCGCGATGCGTTGGTTGGTTGATGCGGCCCGTAGTCGTGGTGAAAAGTCTATGGGACTTCGTCTGGCGGGTGAGATTATGGATGCATGTGAAAGTCGTGGTAGCGCTGTTAAAAAACGCGAAGATGTTCATCGGATGGCTGAGGCGAACAAGGCATTTTCACACTATCGTTGGTAGCGCCTGAAGTCTAAATGGTGCATTGGTTGTGGCAAGAAAGACCCCGATAGAGCGGTACCGCAATATAGGCATTATGGCCCATATTGATGCGGGGAAGACCACTACCACAGAACGAATTTTATATTATACGGGTATCTCTCATAAGATAGGTGAGGTGCACGACGGCGCTGCCACCATGGACTGGATGGCACAGGAGCAGGAGCGCGGGATAACCATCACCTCAGCGGCTACGACCTGCTTCTGGGAGGGGATGGAGAAACAGTTTTCCCAGTATCGTATTAATATTATTGATACGCCAGGGCACGTAGATTTTACGATCGAGGTTGAGCGTTCCTTACGTGTTCTGGATGGGGCCTGCGCAGTTTTTTGTGCGGTTGGCGGGGTAGAGCCACAGTCAGAAACAGTGTGGCGACAAGCGAATAAATACTCGGTGCCGAGGCTTGCGTTTGTTAATAAGATGGACCGCGCAGGGGCTGATTTTTTGCGCGTAGTAGCGCAGCTGAAAGAGCGTCTTGGGGCTAACCCGGTGCCGCTACAGTTGCCGGTTGGCTCAGAAGATACATTTGAAGGGGTTGTAGACCTCATCAAGATGAAGGCGGTCTACTGGGATGATGCATCAATGGGGATGTCGTTTGAAGAGCGAGATATTCCGCCAGAGATGCAGGCTGACTGTGAAACGTGGCGCGAAAATATCGTTGAAGCTGCGGCAGAAGCCAACGATGAATTGATGGAAAAGTACCTGGAGCATGGAGTGCTCTCGGTTGAAGAGATAAAACAGGGATTACGCAGTCGCACGATTAATAATGAGATTGTGCTAGTGATGTGCGGTTCAGCTTTTAAGAATAAGGGCGTGCAGGCGATGCTGGATGCGGTGGTCGAATATCTACCATCGCCAACAGAGGTTCCCGCAATTAAAGGCATACTGGATGACGCTGCTGAGACTGAAGCAGAGCGTCACCCACTGGATGACGAACCCTTTGCGGCATTGGCATTTAAGATTGCCAGTGATTCGTTTGTGGGAACGTTAGCCTTTTTTAGAGTCTATTCCGGGGTGATTCGCACTGGCGACAGTGTATACAATCCGGTGAAAGGTAAAAAAGAGCGTATTGGGCGCATCGTGCAGATGCATGCCAACAGTCGTGAAGAAGTTAAAGAGGTGCGGGCGGGTGACATCGCCGCTGCTATTGGCCTGAAAGATGTCACTACCGGTGATACGTTGTGCGATGTTAACAATGTCATTACGCTGGAACGGATGGAGTTTCCTGAGCCGGTAATTTCGGTGGCAGTTGAGCCGAAGACGACTGCGGATCAGGAAAAGATGGGGGTCGCGCTCAGCAAGCTGGCCGCGGAGGATCCCTCTTTTCGCGTCCATACGGATGAAGAGACCGGGCAGATCATTATCTCGGGGATGGGTGAACTTCACCTTGAGATTATTGTGGACCGGCTAAAACGTGAGTTCAGTGTTGAGGCCAATGTTGGCGCTCCACAGGTAGCTTACCGCGAAGCGATTCGCAAGGTAGTTGAGCAGGAAGGTAAGTTTATACGCCAGTCGGGTGGGCGAGGTCAGTATGGCCACGTCTGGTTGCGTATTGAGCCGCTTGAAACGGGTGCTGGTTACCAGTTTGAAGATGGTATTGTGGGTGGTGTTGTGCCAAAAGAATACATCTCCGCTGTGGATAAAGGCATTCAGGAGCAGATGGAAAGCGGCGTGCTTGCTGGCTACCCGATGGTCGATGTGAAAGTGACACTGTTTGATGGTTCATATCATGATGTGGATTCAAATGAAGTGGCTTTTAAGATTGCTGCTTCGATGGGCTTTAGAGAGGGTGCGCTAAATGCCGATCCGATACTGTTAGAGCCGATCATGCAGGTCGAGGTGGTGACACCTGAAGATTATATGGGCGACGTGATGGGGGATCTCAACCGTCGTCGTGGCGTGGTGCAGGGAATGGAAGATGCGCCGGCGGGTAAGATTATTAAGGCGGAAGTGCCGCTGGCAGCGATGTTTGGTTATGCCACGGACTTGCGTTCAGCGACACAGGGGCGTGCGACCTATACGATGGCGTTTTCCAAGTATAGCGAGGCTTCTGGCAGTGTTGTAGATGGTGTGGTTCAAAAGGCATCGTAAGATTTTAGCGTTAACGACTTTATCGAAAGAGGTATAAAACAGTGTCCAAGGAAAAATTTGAACGAACGAAGCCACATGTAAATGTGGGCACGATTGGTCACGTCGACCATGGTAAGACGACACTGACAGCGGCGCTGACAGTGACGCAGGCGAAGAAATATGGTGGTGA
>CALZMY010000160.1 GCA_945788675.1 uncultured Gammaproteobacteria bacterium
CTTGAAGCCACCAACTTCCCAGCGCTGCGCCGCGCTGCACTTGAAACATTGCAGGTCAATCTCGGTTATCTCTGCAATCAGACCTGCCTGCACTGTCATGTGAATGCGGGACCGACGCGCAAAGAGATCATGACGCGTGAAACCATCGATGAAATACTCAGTTATCTCGCGCAAGGCAACGTCAAAACACTCGACCTGACGGGCGGCGCACCGGAGATGAACCCTCACTTTCGTGACCTGGTAAGCGGTGCACGAACGTTAGGCATCAAGGTCATCGATCGCTGTAACCTCACCATCCTCAGTGAGGCAGGCTATGAAGGGCTGACGGAGTTTCTCGCCGAACAGCAGGTAGAAGTCGTGGCATCGCTGCCCTGTTATCTTGAAGACAACGTCAATGCACAACGTGGCAATGGGGTCTTTCATGACAGCATCGAAGGACTCAAAAAGCTCAATGCACTCGGCTATGGCAAAGCCAACAGCGGACTAACGATGAACCTGGTCTACAACCCACAGGGAGCGGTACTGCCGCCGCCACAGGGGCCACTTGAAGCCGCTTATAAAACGCATTTAAAAGAACATTACGAGATCGAATTTAACCAGCTCTTCACTATTACTAACATGCCGATCAAACGCTTTGGCAGCATGCTGATCTCCAAAGGCAAGTTCGAAGATTACATGACGCTGCTGCGTGACTCATATAACAACGACACCCTCAGCGCGGTGATGTGTCGTTCAACCATCAGCGTCGACTGGCAGGGCTACCTTTACGACTGCGACTTCAACCAGATGCTCGCATTACCTGCGCCGCTCGCTCAGAAGCCACGCATGCATATCAACGAACTCAATAGAGTCGATGTCGAAGGGCAACCGATTATCGTCAAAGATCACTGCTATGGCTGCACCGCAGGACAGGGCAGCAGTTGTGGTGGTGCGCTGGATTAACGCCATAAGATACGCTTAATGAAATTCCCCGATGCACGCCTGATCGTCTTTGCCAAAGCACCTGTTGCCGGCAAGGCCAAGACACGCCTGATCCCTGCACTGGATGAGGAAGGTGCCGCCGCACTGCACGCAAGGCTTGTGACACATACACTGACTACCGTCACTAACGCGGCACTCTGCCCGGTGCAATTGTGGTGTACGCCAGATACCGATCATCCTTTTTTCACTGACTGTCAAAACAACTTCCCCGTGACGCTGCATTCACAACAAGGCAGCGATCTCGGTGAGCGCATGGCGCATGCAATGAACCATAATCTGCAACAGGGGTTTATTAGCATCATCATCGGCACCGACTGCCCGGCACTCTCCACGACTGATTTCGAACAGGCATTGATCCACCTGCAAAATAACAACACAGCCGTCATTGCCCCCGCCAACGATGGTGGTTATGTGTTGATGGGGCTAAAACGTTTTTCACCAGAATTATTCGCGAATATCCGCTGGGGGACAGGCGAAGTGCTTGCGACCACCAGAGAGAGGATCAAAAAACTTCAATGGCCATTGGCTGAACTTGGAGTATTTCAGGATATAGACCGACCTGAAGATTTGAGCGAAAGTAATTTAAAACATCTGAATAACTAAAGGAAAATAGAGAAACAGAATAGTTCAGCCTTATTAAGTTAAGCTGGCGATCTCAGCAAAACGCTGGCATCATGATTGAAAATTCAATCCCGCCGTCGATCCTAAAATCTTTATGAAAATAATCGAAGTTATTACCGAGCAAGCGCACATTAATACAGTTGAAAATATCGGCAAGAAATATGGCGCTGTCGATCAATGGCATATCGGACCGCACAATATCGAACAACGCGCAGTAATACGACTGCTGGTTGATGACAATCATAGACAATCCGTGATGGACGCCCTGCTAAACGCGCTTGGAACACGCGAGACAACAAGAATCATGGTAGTGCCCGTGGACGTAACACTGCCAAAAGTAGAACCTGAAACCAGTGAGAATGAAAAAAGCAGTACTGGCGGGGCGACTCGAGAAGAGCTTTATCACACCATCTCCAAAGGCGCTGAATTAAATAGCAACTTTTTACTGCTTGTTTTTTTATCGACCATCGTCGCTGCCATCGGCTTAATCGAAAACAATCTAGCAGTAGTGGTCGGTGCGATGGTAATTGCACCATTATTAGGCCCGAATATAGCACTTGCACTGGCCGCCGCGCTGGGCGATACCCCACTGATGTGGACATCCTTAAAAACCAACCTGGCAGGACTCGGCCTGGCATTATGCCTGTCATTACTGATTGGCCTGATATTACCCATAGACTTAAATAGTCAGGAACTTATCTCACGCACGGATGTTGGCATTGATTCCGTAGTGCTGGCGCTTGCTTCAGGCGCCGCGGCCGTATTATCAATGACGACGGGGCTATCGAGTGTATTAGTCGGCGTCATGGTCGCGGTGGCACTGTTACCGCCAACTGCCACCGTAGGACTCATGCTAGGCTCTGGCCAATTAGCATTAGCATTTGGGGCTGCTTTGCTCCTTGCGGTCAATATTGTTTGTGTAAACCTGGCCGCAAAAACAGTTTTTCTGACCCGCGGGGTTAAACCTCGCACCTGGCTTGAGAAGCGTAAAGCAAAACAGTCCATGACCACCTACATCGCCTTCTGGGTATTCTCCCTGTTAGTGTTGTTAGTCGCAATATATCTGCGCGGTCACTTATAAATACACTTAGGGGTCTGCCTGAAGGCTGAAATTCTGACATGAACCTGCTAAATATCATCGCCGCACTGATCACCCTCACGGTTGAAAAATTGATTAAGCATCGTCAACAAAAATTCTTCGCACAGGAAGAAATATAATCATTCAAAATATCCTGCTCTTCACTCAACTGGCAATCTAGCGACTATGACCACCACACCTGAATACGAGCTCTCGATCATCATTCCTGCACTCAATGAGGCCGCAAGCCTGCCTGCGCTGATCAGCACACTGGGCAAGCAGCAGATGATACGTTTTGAAATCATCGTCGCCGATGGTGGTAGTAATGATGATACGCTGGCATGTTGTCGCGCCGCCGCCGAGTCGGCACAGATCCCATTTCAGGACCTTAGTACCCCAGCCGGTCGTGCCAAACAGATGAATGCTGGTAGCCATCATGCACGCGCAACTGACCTGCTGTTTTTACACGCGGACACTACCGTCGATGACCCACTGCTGCTGGCCCATGCCAGGGACTGTATGCAACAAGCACGCGAGACGTCAGGCAGTGACCAGATCGCCGGCCATTTTGCATTGCGCTTTGTGCGCACTAATCAGGATCATGACGGCGGCTATTATTTTTATGAAGCAAAGACGACACTCAATCGTCGCGACTGCATCAACGGCGA
>CALZMY010000161.1 GCA_945788675.1 uncultured Gammaproteobacteria bacterium
ACATAATCAAATAACTCTTTGCGACTGACGACAAGACGCGGATCTTCAAGGGTGGCAGGGGCAGTGATAAACGGCTCTTTGAGTGGTTGCTGCAATAATCTATTGAGGGCATCTTGAGACTGCTGAAGTTGCGCCTGCGCCTTGAGGAGCGCCTGACGTGAGGTGGCCAGTTGACTCTCCCAGCGATAGACCTCGGCGGGAGTGGCCACACCGATCTGCTGCCGATCGCGGGCCAGCTCCAGGTTGGTACGGCTGAGATTCATGTTTTCGCGGCGAATATGAATAAAGGTTTGCGCCTTGAGCAGGTTAAGGTAGGTAATAGTGGCCTCCTGGATAATGTCCAGCTCCAGTTGATGCTTAAGTGCTGCTCGATTCTGTTGCAGGTAGTGCTGAATCTCCACATTCGCACGTACCGCATCAGAATAAATCAGCTGCCTCAATCTGATTGCCGCCGCGGTGGATTGCTCTGCCGCTGCGCCGCTCATCACAACAGTACTATCATCATTCAAGCGGCTATGATCGAGACGGGCATCGAGTTGCGGTCTCAATCCCGCGCGGGCCTGCGCCACATTACTCTCTGCGGCTTCCAGCTCCAATGATGCCGCACGCAAATCCAGATTAACGGCAACCGCTTCCTCCGCCACCACTGCCAATGAAAGCTGCCGCCCGTGCGCTTCCGCTTCTTCGTGGATCAACTCCGCTTCGCTGAGGATGTCGAAACGGGGTGAAATACCTATCGCCCGAGCAGTGGCCATGTTGATGGTCAAACGCCGCTTGCTCTCCATAGTGACAGGCTGATGCTCCGCCAGTTCGCCATGCAATACCGCATGTATGTTCAAGGCGTTACGACGCGCCAGCCGCCGCCAGTTAGTCGCGGGGGCCTCCGCCATCAACAACCCCTGCTCTACCAGATGCGCATCCAGCAAGCTATAGCTGGGCAGCTTTTTCTCAATCAGGGTAGCGATCACCTTATCCATGGCTGCGGGACTCAGCAGCCCCTGGCCCGTCACGACAACACAGTCGATACCAGTCGGCAGTCGCGCCGCCAGGTTTTCATTGCGTGTTCTCTGTTGAATAAACTGTAGTTCAGCGCCTGCCGCAGTAGTCACCTCGCGGGCACGACGGATCAACCCCGGCTGAGCCTCATAGTCAGCTTCACTGAGAAACACGGCGATGTTTTTACAGTTGGCGACACTGTTCATCACCTGTAGATCACGCACAAAATCGGCGCCACTGCTCAGATAATTGAGATGCTTAACCCCACTACTATTACCCTTCCTCGGCAGTCCCTGAAAATCGGCGTCCATGATAAAAGGTGCGAAAGTCGGTTTACGCAACGGCTGGTCAAGGGCCGCGATCACACTGGCAACATAGCCGAGCGCCAATACCATATCTACTTCGGCATCCTCCTGTAGCTGTTTATGGGCGGCGGCGATGCGCTTCGCTGACCAGCCACCATCGAGCTGTTTCGCATCGGGAAAACGCACATCAAAATCAGCCTCTGTTAGCACCAGTAGCTCATTCTTGAACAACGTCGCAGACCAGCCACTATGTTCCATCGGCCCATCCGTGATAATGCCGATGTTAATGACCTTCGCCGCCTGTGCAACAGGCGCCAGCCATAACAACAGTACGCTCAATAGACAGAATAAGTTAGCGCGTCTCATCTCCAAGTCACCTCATCAGTTCACACTTGCGTCAATGTTACGGTCTTGCGAAAGCGCAGCAGCGCGGCAGAAAAAAACAGGACACCAATTGCGGCCGTCGCCAGCAGATGGGGCCAGATCACAGCCACATTGGCATCACGAAACAGCACCGCCTGCGCCATGCTGACAAAATGGGTGGAGGGCACCAGCTGCATAATCATTTGCAGTTGCACCGGCATGCTCTCCAACGGGGTGTGCGCACCGGAGAGCAGTAGCATCATTACAAACACAATCATTGCCAGCAGGCCGAACTGGGGCATGGAGCGAGCCAGCGTCGCCAGATAGATACCCAGCGAAGTCACCGAAAAAAGATAGATCACTGTAACGAATATATAAAGCGGTATAGAACCGATAATATCAGCACCCAATGCTCCCTGTATCACTATATAGAGTGACAGGATCGCTGCCAGGATGACCACCAGTCCATTGGCCCACACCTTGGCCAGTATAATCTCAAGCGGTCGTAGCGGCATCACCAGCAGATGTTCGATAGTGCCATGTTCACGTTCACGAATAAGGGCGGCACCGGTGAGCAGAATAGCCATCATGGTGATATTATTGGTGAGCGCCATCGCACCCTGAAACCCTGTCGCCTCCAGGTTGGGGTTGAACCTGGCGCGGGTCACAATGTCGACGACGGCCTGTGGCTCAAGGCCTCGGTCGTTATTTAGAAATGCGCTCACCTCCTGGGAAATAATCTGCTGAATATAAGCAGCACCCGTGCCCGCCAGCCCCATCGCCGTGGCATCGACATTGAGCTGGACCACGGTAGGCCGCCCCGCCATCAGATCCGCCTGAAACCCAGGTGGGATATCAATGACAAAGCCGTAACGCGCCGCCTCCATACTGGTATTGATTTCGTCGACTGAGATTGCCACCGGTGGTTGAAACTGGGGTTGCAGCAGGGCATCACCGATACGCCGTGACAATTGGGAGCGGTCTTCATCCACAATCGCCACTGCGGCATTGACCACGCCAGTAGTCGCATTCTGCGCCTCTTCCATCACGGAAAAGCTGAACATATAGACGATCAGGAACAACATCACCGGATCATAACGCAGGCTGAACAGCTCTTTTATACCCAGTTGAAAAATATTGCTGAGAGATCGTTTCATCATCAGCCCGCATTGCTTACCAGAATCTCGGAATCAAAAATATGGAGAAGAAGACAAGCCTGCAGCGCGACAGGCCGAGATCTGGAACAACAGGTAAATGATGAATCTTGCATTGTCTTTTGTCTCCTGTTTTAACTTTTAATCTTTAGGAAGCGCTGCTGAATAATGTGGGCTATTGCTCCTGTCTCTTCAACAGGATCAACCCCAGCGCCAGATAGGTGAAGCTCAACAAGGCAATCATGGCAAAGTTGAATAGCAAACTTTCAAACCCCAGCGACTTGGTGAAGGTGCCCAGACTGATCTGCTGAAAATAACTGCTGGGAAATATATGGGCGAATACCTGAGCACCAGGCGTGAGCGAAGCCACCGGGGCGAAAAGACCCGCAAAGCTAATCGCCGGCACCGTGGTAATAATCGCGGTGCCAAAAATCGCGGCGATCTGGGTCTTCATAAA
>CALZMY010000162.1 GCA_945788675.1 uncultured Gammaproteobacteria bacterium
GCTTACAGCGAAACCCGGGAGAACAGTGGCACGAACTCCCGGGTTTCGCTGTAAGCTCAGCCCGGGCTACATTTATGCTCTTTTGGCTACGGTAAGTAGTCTGTTAAGCGTGCTACCCCTTCACGCAGATTCTCAATCGACGTGGTATAAGCAAATCTTACATGGTGATTTGCGCGATGATCGCCGAAGTCGCACCCCGGGGTAATCGCAACGCCTGCCTTCTCCAGAATATCGAGCACAAAGGCGTGACTGTCAGCGGTGAAACGACTGCAGTCTGCATAGAGATAGAACGCCCCCTGCGGTACTGTGCTGATCTCAAAACCAAGCTGTTGCAACGCTGGCAACAGATAATCTCGTCTCGCCCTGAACTCGTCACGGCGCGCCTCAAGGATTTGCATCGTCTCTGCTTCAAACGCGGCCAGTGCGGCGTGTTGCGCCATCGTCGGGGCAGCGAGAAAAATGTTCTGCGCCAGGCGATCGATCGCATCGACATAGGGCTCCGGCGCGATCAGCCACCCCAGACGCCAACCTGTCATACCGAAGTACTTTGAAAAGCTGTTGATGATGAAGGCATCTGGCGCGTGCGCCAGCAGTGACACCGCCTGTTGCTCGTAGGTCAGCATGGCGTAGATCTCGTCGATCATCAGACAACCCTGCTGCTTTTGTACAAAGGCGCTAATCTTAGCAACTTCGTTAGCATCGATCACGGTGCCAGTGGGATTGGATGGCGAAGCGAGCATCACCGCCTTTGTTGATGGAGACCAGTGTTGTTGAATCATCTCGGCCGTTAACTGGTATTCACTCGTGCTATCGACCGGTACACATTGCGCCTCACCACCCAACATGCGCACAAAATGGCGGTTACAGGGGTAACCAGGATCGGCCATCATCACACTATCGTCCGGGTTGACGGTGACACCGAGCGCCAGCTGCAATGCGCCAGAGGCCCCCGGCGTGATGATAATACGCTGAGCCGAGACCTCTACCCCCAGTTGGTCACGGTAAAACTCCGACAACCGTGCGCGCAGCTCGGGTAGACCTGCCGCTGGGGTATAGTGGGTCTTGCCCGCGTTTAGCGCATCGATCCCGGCACGGGTAATCGGCTGCGGGGTTTCAAAATCGGGTTCGCCCACTTCCATATGAATAATAGATCGCCCCTGCCGCTCCAGCTCGCGCGCTCGCGTCAGTAAGTCCATCACATAAAAAGGCCTGATTCCCGACATACGCTCGGCGATGGCTATATCCATTAACAATTCCTCTTATTATCAATTACTTATAATGCAAATCTCGAAAAAATACCAGATCTACCAGGCCATGTATGATGAATAAACGTACATTTCCGCGCCACAAATCAAGATATTATTTGCTCACCACGTCACACAACACAAATATATGCATGCAATGTACGGGCATTCCGCTATCTTATGCAATCTAAAGCATTGAGTCTCTTCGATCTTTCTGGTATAAATCCGGGTTTATTTCGCAAGCGCATGTGGGAGATATCACGCAATGGCGGCAGCAAGAAAGAAGGCAGTGTCGAAAAAAGCGGTTAAAAAATCAACTGTTAAGAAAGCGGCTGTAAAGAAGAAGGTTGCCACCAAAAAGGCGGTAACAAAGAAAGCTACAACCACAAAAAAAGCGGTTGCGAAAAAGACCACGGCAAAAAAGGCAGTTGCAAAAAAGGCGGTCACCAAAAAAGCAGTTACTAAAAAAGTAGCGACTAAAGCGGCCGTCAAGAAAAAAGTGACTAAGACAAAAACACCAGCTCCAGTAACGAAGAAAACAGCGACAGTGACAACAGCGAAAACAGTAAAAAAAGCAGCACCAGCGAAAAAAGCTGCAGCACCAGTGGCCACTCAGGGAGGCTTTGCCCCCTACATGGAGAAAAAGGGTGAGGAGTATATGAATGAGGCCCAGACGGCCCATTTCATCAAGATTCTGGAAGCCTGGAAAACGGAATTGATGGAAGAGGTTGATCGCACTGTGCATCACATGCAAGATGAAGCAGCCAACTTTCCTGACCCCAATGATCGTGCCAGCCAGGAATCAGAATTTGCGCTGGAACTACGCGCACGTGATCGAGAACGCAAGCTGATTAAAAAGATCGATGAGTCGATCAACAATCTCAAAAACGAAGACTACGGCTACTGCAACATCTGTGGCATCGAAATCGGCATTCGACGCCTCGAGGCAAGGCCCACCGCCAGCCTCTGTATTGATTGTAAGACGCTGGATGAGATCCGCGAAAAACAGGTACGAGGCTAAGCAATCCACCACGCAGCCCTTTTCGTCCTTCGCTGTTCCGGGGTGGCCATAGTGCCATCCCGCTTTATTCATTCCATGGCAATTCTGCTATCCCATTTCACACACTTCATTTCGACCATCTTATTAAGCGTGGCGACATCCGCTGCTGCGGCAGATTTTCACAGCGCTAAAGATTCATTTTATTTAAGACACGACATCTAGAGGGAAAATCACCATGGCTCAGAATATCGATTCAACCCTGCAAGAAAATCGCTTATTCCCCCCCACCCCTGACTTCGCCACTAATGCCCAGATTAATGAGGCGCAACTGCAGTCGCTATACAAGCAGGCAAAAGAGGACTACGAAGGCTTCTGGGCCGCACTCGCCCGTAATGAACTTGCGTGGCACAAACCTTTTAATACGATTCTTAACAGCGACAATGCACCACACTATCGCTGGTTTGAAGACGGCGAACTGAACGTTTCATATAACTGCCTCGACCGTCACCTGGCAGATAAGGCAGATAAGACCGCCATCATCTTCGAAGGCGAACAGGGCGACACCCGCCACATCAGTTACGCCGAGCTTCACAGGGATACCTGCCGTTTTGCCAATGCACTGAAGGCCCAGGGTATCGTAAAAGGTGATCGCGTCGTCATCTATATGCCGATGGTGCCCGAAGCCATCGTTGCGATGCAGGCCTGTGCGCGCATCGGCGCAATCCACTCCGTGGTGTTTGGTGGCTTCTCGGCCGAGGCGTTAAAAGACCGTATCGACGATGCCGGTGCCAGACTGTTGATCACCGCCGATGGTGGTCATCGTGGTGGCAAGATCATTGAACTAAAGCGAGCCGCTGACAGGGCGCTGGCAAACTGTGGTGACTCGCTGGAAAAAGCGATCGTACTCAAGCGTACTGGCCATGATGTCACGATGCAGAACGAGCGCGACATCTGGTGGTCGGATGCGATCGAAGGCGTCAGCGATGAATGCGAACCGGTATGGGTCGACTCAGAACACCCACTGTTCCTGCTCTACACCTCCGGCTCCACCGGCAAGCCAAAGGGGATTCAGCATTCCAGTGCAGGCTATCTGCTCGGCACCATCACCAGTATGAAATGGGTCTTCGATTACCAGCAGGATGACATCTACTGGTGTACCGCGGACGTTGGCTGGATCACCGGTCACAGTTATGTTGCTTACGGCCCACTCGCGGTTGGCGGTACCATTGTGGTCTATGAGGGCGCGCCGACTGTTCCCGATACCGGCCGCTTCTGGAAACTATGCGAAGATCACAAGGTCACAGTATTCTACACTGCGCCAACTGCGATTCGCGCGCTGATGAAGTGCGGCGATGAAATCCCCAACAAATACGATCTTTCAAGCATTCGCCTGCTCGGCACCGTCGGTGAGCCGATCAACCCCGAAGCGTGGATGTGGTACCACGAGATAATAGGCAAAGAACGCTGCCCTATCGTCGACACCTGGTGGCAGACCGAGACCGGCGCCAACATGATCGCCCCTGTGCCCGCGGTGGTCGCCGCAAAACCCGGCTCCTGCACCCGCGCACTGCCAGGCATCGCCGCCGATGTGGTCGATGAAGCGGGTAACGCCATCACCACTCCAGACAAAGGTGGCTTCCTGGTGATCCGCAAACCGTGGCCATCGATGCTGCGCAACATCTGGGGTGACGAAGCGCGTTACGTCGACACCTACTGGGGAAAATTTAACAACCGTTACTACGTCGCTGGCGACAGCGCGCGTCGCGATAAAGATGGCTACTTCTGGATCATGGGACGCATCGACGATGTGCTAAATGTCTCCGGACACCGTCTCGGCACGATGGAGGTTGAGTCGGCACTGGTGGCCCATCCACGTGTCGCCGAAGCCGCCGTGGTCGGTCGTCCCGATGAGATCAAGGGTGAGGCGATCTTCGCCTATGTGGTGCTCAGAGAGGCCCGCCCCAAAGCCGGCATCGATGAAGCGCTCACCGCTGAGCTGCGCAGCTGGGTGGCCGAGCAGATCGGGCCCATTGCCAAACCGGATGACATCCGTTATGCGGACAACCTGCCGAAAACCCGCTCCGGTAAGATCATGCGCCGCCTGCTACGCACCATCGCCAGTGGCGAGGAGATCACCTCAGACACCTCCACGCTGGAAAATGAGGCCATCCTGTTGCAGTTACAGGGCAAAGAGTAGCGTTACTAGCTAACATCATCACACCCATGAACAAGGACGTTCATGTAATACTAGGAGCGCTTTTGACTAATACCCATATAGAAATATAGGTCAAATTTCTGCTACCTGCCCCTTCAGTTGCTCTCTGACATGTCGATATGGCTCTCCGAAGTATAAACTTTATCATCATGACAGGAGCCCAGGAATGGTCACCAGCAGCAGCGAAAAACGCCTTGCGCAAAGACACTCGATTGCAGATGCCAAAACCACCGATAGCAATGGGCTCTTTTATATCCTCATCGACAACGAACAACATGAAATCACCGACACCCATGATGTCTCCATCAGCGGTGTCAGGGTACTGCTGAAGACCCCGTTGCGCGAAGAAAGCCAACTAACCCTCTCCTATCTAATCGATGGCCTGAGCATGTCGATTCAGTCAAAAGTCGTCTGGTCTGAGCTCGACAATGAAACCGGACTCTTCCTGACCGGGATAAAGTTCAACCCGACGCAGACAGACTTCAGCACGCTCTTTTTTCTCGCCTTCAGAAAACAAATCGTTAATACTTGTCATACGCCCCGAACTCGACAAGTAGGACACCATGACATTCACACCACTCAAGATTGCACTGTTGACCGTCTCCGATACTCGCAACGACGAAACCGACGACTCCGGCAAATACCTTGTTGAACAGATCACCCAGAGCGGTCACACCATGGCCGACAAAAAGGTCATCCTGCCTGATAACATCTACCAGATACGCGCCATGGTCTCTCGCTGGATCGTCGATGACAATGTTCAGTGTGTTATTATCAGCGGCGGCACGGGGCTCACCGGTCGTGACGGTACCCCCGAGGCGATCATGCCTCTACTGGATAAAGAGATCGAAGGCTTTGGGGAGCTCTTTCGCATGCTCTCATTTAATGAAATCAGGACCTCGACAATACAGTCACGCGCATTAGGCGGCATTGCCAACGCAACCTTTCTCTTCTCTGTTCCCGGTTCTCCCGGCGCCTGCAGAACTGCCTGGGAGGGGATTCTCAAGGATCAACTCGACAGCCGTAACAAGCCGTGTAACTTTGTTCAATTGATTCCACGGCTACGCGAGATCTAGCCATCACCTCGAAGCCCTCTTTACTGGCGGCCAGTGACGCAGTTGGACGGTTACTGGCACAAGCACGCACTGTCGATCACATTGAGCAATGCCCACTGCCCAATGCGCTGGGACGCGTACTCGCCCAACCGCTCACCGCATCCCATCCCATCCCGCCCACCGACAATAGTGCAATGGATGGTTACGCGTTACGTCACGGCGACCTCGTGTCACAGGGGACCACCACGCTGCCCGTCTCGCAACGCATCATCGCTGGCGATGTGCCGCAAGCGCTGCTCGCCGGCAGTGCGGCACGCATCTTCACTGGCGCATCTCTCCCCGCGGGCGCCGATACCGTCGTCGCACAGGAACAGTGCTTAGCTGCACACGATCATGTCACGATCAATACAACCACTCGCCTCGGTCAACATATCCGCCGGGCCGGTGAAGATATCGAACAAGGCAGCACCTTTATGCAAGCAGGTTGTCGTATTCAGCCACAGGCGATGGGACTGATCGCCGCCAACGGCATCGCTGCTATCCCGGTGTTTCGTCGACTAAAGGTCGCACTGCTATCCACCGGCAATGAACTGCTGATGCCGGGCGAGGCCATGCAGGCGGGTAAATTTTATAATGCTAATCACTTCACGCTAACAGGACTGCTTCAGGCACTTGGCTGCGAGATCGTCGACCTCGGCATTACCTGCGACAAGTTATCAGCGACCGTGGATGCGTTCAAATATGCCAGCACAAAAGCAGACCTGATCATCAGCAGCGGCGGTGTCTCGGTCGGTGAAGAAGATCACGTCAAAGCGGCCATCGAACAACTCGGCACACTGGATATCTGGAAACTCAACATCAAACCCGGCAAACCGCTCGCCTTTGGACATATTGGTGACAAACCCTTTTTTGGCCTGCCCGGCAACCCGGTGTCACTGTTTGTCACCTTCTGTCTCTTTGCACGCCCATTTATTCTAAGCATGCAGGGTGTCGAAAATGTATTGCCACAGACAATCAGGCTCAGCGCACAATTCAGCCACGAAAAAAAAGGTACACGTCAGGAATATGTACGTTCATACATCTCGACCACCGACAACGGTTCAGTGGTCACCATCTTTGGCAAACAGGGCTCCGGTGTGTTGAGCTCGACAGTGTGGGCAAACAGCCTGACCATCATTCCACCGACAACCACCATCATCCCTGGTGATCAGGTCGAGGTAATTCCGTTCAGTGAGTTGCTCACTTGAACGCAACGGATAACATCAAGCCAGATGAGATTACCGCCGTGATCCTCGCTGGCGGTGAAGGCAGTCGTATGGGCGGCATCGATAAAGGATTGATTGAACTCAATGGACTACCACTGATCGAACATGTGATTGCACGCATTGCGCCACAGGTATCTCAACTGATCATCAGCGCCAATCGCAACCTTGAACGTTATCAGGCGTATGGCTATCCCGTCATCAAAGATCAGATGAGAGACAAAGGACCGCTGGCCGGTATTCTCTGCGCATTGCAGCAGTGTCAAAGCGAGTGGCTACTCACCGTTCCGTGTGACACACCTCGCATATCGGACGATCTGGTCGCACGTATCCACAATGCAGCAGATGAAACACCAGCAGCTATCTATACCGCGCATGATGGTGAACAGCTACAACCCCTCTTCTCGATGATCCATTGTGACTTAACCGAATCATTGCAAGACTACCTTGCCGCAGGTCACCGCAAGGTCGCACGATGGCTGGAACAGCAGGGGGCTGTCGCCGTCGACTTCGCTGACCTGGCCGATACCTTTGCTAACATCAACACCCGCGAAATGCTGGCACAGTGCACGGCAAACGACGAACATCGCCATTGAGCAGTAGCTTGTGCACGAAAGGATAAGTTATTCGAAATGGACAAACGATGCTGGCATTGAAGCGTAGTTTATCTACCTGTCAAAACCCACCACTACTCATGCTTGCATCTTCTGATAATCGCCTGCTATCACTCACTAAAAACAATAAAGCATCAATAAGTTTATGATTAATAGTTATATTTTTTATTTCTAAAGATGTGTATGTTGAGTGTGTCAGGAGCTTGCCGAGGTCCGAGCCGGGAATCTAATCCGCCGTATGAAATATCTACAATGGAATGCAAAGTTAAAAGATCGACTTTTTATGCCCAATTGTCGATGCTGCCGAGTCGAAAGAAATTTTCCAATGCACTTCCAAAGAGCGAGTAACTATCACCTGTCTTCCCTGGGGAATAAATCACCCATGGAATATGAAAAAGCGACTGGGCTTTTTACCCGGGATAGCTCAGCTTTCCCCTAAGCTATTAAAGTTCAGTTATTGTTAGCCGAATTCATTAGTAGCCCTAAAATAGGCTGAATAATATTACTATGAAACCTACTGCATACTCAGCCACAACACCTGGTATAAACACTCAAATAGGGCATTACCTATTGGCCGGGCTCTTCATATTCGTTTTTTTGATGGCTAGTAGCAAAGTCGCCTGGTCAGAAGATCATGTAAATATTATGGTTGTTCACTCCTATAGCCAGGAGTACCCCTGGACAAAGAATCAACACGAAGGATTTATCGATGCGCTGTATGCCCATTCGACAGACGAATTTATAATAAAAACAGAATATCTAGATACTAAACGTAAATACTATGATGATGCCTATGCAGAAAAATATCAGGAATACCTGAAATATAAATATGATAATTATAGACCGGATATTATTTATACCACTGATGATAACGCTTTTACGTTTGCACGATCTAGTTTAACCAAATTATTCCCGGGCGTACCGATTTTCTTTTCAGGCGTTAATGATTACAGTGTCATCAATGAACTGGACACTTTCCCGGTAACCGGAGTATTCGAAAAAAAGGAAATTGCTCCCAACCTAGCGCTTATGAGGAAAATACACCAGGACATCAAGAACATTATCATTGTCGGAGATGCCTCTAATACCTACAAGGCAATAAAGCGCGAGGCTATGGCTGAGCTGAAACAACAACCGAGTATCAATGCGACCTTCATTGCCCATGATAATATCGATCAGCTCATTGATACACTAGGCCAAAGAGATGAACAGTTTATTTTCCTCACTACGCTAGGTAGTGTAAGTGATCAAAATGGTCATACACTTTCCCTCAATGATACAATCTCTCGGATAGTTCAGTCTGGCCACTTTGTTGTTTTCAGTATGGAAGATGCTTATATGCTTGAAGGCGTCATGGGCGGGTACGTCACAAGTGGTAAAAAACAAGGTCATACAGCAGCAAGAATGGTTTTAACCTATTTATCCGGCACCAAAACAAACCAGATCCCAGTTGTTACCCAAAGTCCAAATGAATATATTTTTGATCAGAGAGAACTGCTGAAAAACGATCTTCATCTTCCTGAGAGAATATTAGCGACTGCAACGATATTGCATAAGAAACCTACCTTCTACGAGCGTAACCGTACTTTTATTCTAGGTACTATAGTCGCCCTCGCTATTCTATTATTTATATCAATGGTAGTTTTTATTTATCTATTTTCAAATAAAAACAGAAAAATCCAATCAACTTCTAATGAAATAATCAAGCAATCTAAGATCATCGAACAGGTCAAAGATAGACTCACTGAAGCACAGCGAATCGCTCATCTCGGTAGTTGGGAATGGGATATTGTTACTAATGAATTAGAGTGGTCTGATGAAGTGTTCAGGATTTTCGGTGAGCAGCCGGGCAGTTTTAAACCTAGCTATGAGAAGTTCATGTCTTATATTCCTTCTCAAGAACACCAAAAAGTTGAAGATGCTATCGCCTCTGCTATCCAGACAAAGCGACAATATGATGTGGAACATTCGGTTGTACTACAAGACCGTTCCGTAAGATATGTCAGAGAGCTAGGCCTGGTAAAGTTCAATGACCAGAATAAGCCTATCTTTATGGTAGGTACAGTATTGGATATTACGACACTTAAGATTCATGAACGCCGTGAAAAAGAGCGTCATGATGTAATAGAACGCTATCAGAATGCGCTTATGGAATGGTCCAGAGTTAACTATAAAAACATTGATGAAGCTTTTAGTCGCGCAGCTGAAATCTCAGCTCAAACACTCGACATTGAGCGTGTCAGTATATGGCTTTATAAGCCCGACAAATCTGCTATTCAATGTCAAGACCTCTATAATTTGTCTACGGGAGCTCACGAAAAAGGCCTGGAGCTATTCAAAAAAGATTTCCCAAATTATTTTAGAGCATTGGAAGCAGGAAATATGATGGCCGTCAATGATGCGCAGAATGACGAGCGGACAAACGAATTCACGCAATCCTACCTACAACCTCTCAATATATACTCGATGCTTGATGCACCCATTTTTTATCAAGGCGAGATTCTGGGTGTTGTCTGTCATGAAAATATCGGCGCAAAGAGGGAGTGGACAATACAAGAGCAGGAATTTACTTCCGCCATATCCAAGACAGTCTCACTTTCTTTAGAGGTGGAAAAGCGCAAGGAAGCAGAAAGACAACTAGTGCATCAGGCCTATCATGATGGGTTGACCAATCTTCCTAACCGGAATCTTTTTCTGGATCGGCTTGAACAGGAGATAAAACAGGCACGCCGTTCACAGAAATTATTAGCGGTTATATTTCTTGATCTTGATAATTTTAAAAAAATCAACGACTCCCTTGGACATGCCGCTGGTGACCAGGTATTAGTCAACATGGCCGAAAAATTGAAAAATAATTTACGTGAAGTCGATACCATCGCCCGCCTGGGTGGTGATGAATTTACATTGCTTCTTGGGTCTTTTAAGAATACACAAGATATAAATTCTACGATAGACAAGATATTTAATAGAATGCAAATTTCAATCAATTTAGATAATAAAGAGCTGTTCATTACTTCCAGCATGGGTATCAGTATATATCCTAATGACGGTAAAAGCGCTAACACCTTATTACGAAATGCAGACGCAGCTATGTATAAAGCGAAAGATGAAGGAAGAAATGGTTACCAATTTTACACCCAGGATATGACCGAACGCGCCATTGAAAGAGTGTCAATGGAAGCTAATTTACGCAGGGCGTTGGAGAAAGAGGAATTTGTCGTATATTATCAGCCACAATTCAATACCAACCCAAAAAAGCTTATCGGCATGGAAGCCCTTGTGCGCTGGGTACATCCAGAGATGGGGCTAGTCTCCCCGGCGAAGTTTATCCCCCTGGCAGAGGAAACCGGCCTGATTGTGGAATTAGACCGATGGGTGATGCGAACGGCATTAACACAAATCAGTACATGGTTAAAACAAGGCCTTAATCCAGGACGACTGTCATTGAACCTGGCCATGAAGCAGCTGCAGCAGAATGATTTCATTGATATGATTGAAGCGACTTTGAGAGATACGGATTGTAAACCAGAGTCCCTTACGCTCGAGGTCACCGAAAGTCAGATTATGATAGACCCGGAAAAGGCAATAAATATTCTTTGGAAAATCAGTGATATGGGTATCGAGATTGCCGTTGATGATTTTGGTACCGGCTATTCTTCGCTTACATATCTCAAACGTTTTCCAGTGGACAAGCTCAAAATAGATCAATCTTTTATACGAGATATTCCGGATGACGAAGATGATGCCGCGATAGTACAGGCCATTATTGCTCTATCAAAAAGCTTAAAAATGAGTGTTATTGCTGAAGGTGTAGAAACAGAAACACAAAAAGATTTCTTACTACAAGATGGGTGCTCCCAGATTCAGGGATATCTGTACGGACGCCCCATGCCAGCAAATGACATGCAAGAGCTGTTAGAAAAACCTGTTATTTAACCATGTGGGCCGGACCTAACAACTACTTGTATCACCTAAATGGCAAAAAAACTCTATATTTATACACATCCAACGGCCTCTTCCAGCTAGCCAACTTCAAGCAGCAAGGTAATCGGACAACTTATTGGATTGAAAAATAGCGGTTTGAGAATATACTGTGAGCGCAATCTTTGCTCTTTAGAGCGGAGTTAGCGAACAAAATAGATTAGAGGGATTTTCATCCTTTCGTAGAAGAATTTCCATCCTTTATACCCTTGGGTGCCTGGGGTAGAGTTCTTCAAATAAAATCAGCGACTTGTTGACGCGTGTAAAAACACCCTTCTCTTTCAAACCCCGAAATTATGTTATGGCTGGTGCTTACAAATGTGCCATGCTCATCACGTTTGATTATTGTCTCTTCCGGTAAGCCGTCCAGGATATGTATCGGTGCGGGTGTTCCATCCGCAAAACATGAGCGGTAAATACGACCACTTGCAATATCAAGAAAGGCGGGAACAAAACCAAAGCCCTTATTCTTTTGACTTACACCTCCGCTACCGGAGAAACATTGGTTCTCCTTTTTCAGGGACTCTTTTGTGGTGGTGTGTGTAATAAAGTTCATCTCGCGTCACTCCCGCTGTTGTAAATAAATGATGCAGCGATTTTTCCCTGCCTCTTACAAATAGATACGCATGAAGCGCCAACAGGGTTCCCTTGAACAGGTGATTTTTTATCGGAGTAATGAGCTGAAATCCCGGCTGTAGTTGAGCGGACAGCAAGCACTAGCTGGGAAGGCTGCGAACAATTTTGGCGAATTTTAAATTCAGTGATTCATAA
>CALZMY010000163.1 GCA_945788675.1 uncultured Gammaproteobacteria bacterium
TAGTGCTAGGGAACCTCTGATTAATTACGTCATGTGTCATTGCGAGCGAAGCGCGGCAATCTCGGTACTATAAGAATCATCTAGTTAGGAGATTACTTCGTCGCTTCACTCCTCGTACCACGGCACTTCCTTCGGTCGCCTGACAATTAATCAGAGGTTCCCTAGATTATATGCTGTGAGTGCTGGAGGTATTGTCTAGACCTTCAGCATATCAAGTACCTCCTGTACCTCTGATCTTGCCTCTTCGAGTGCGGACATGCTCTCTTCCGGGGTCAGTCCCAGTGCCTTGAAGGCCGGGATCGTGGTCCAGTCTGTCTCATTTGAGGCGTGCTCCTTACCGATGTAAGTGTGCAGATTTGCAATCATCACAATATCGACATAGTCAGGTGCGGGGTCCGAGATGCGATTATAATTTTCATGTTCAGTGGCGACCGCCACCAGCTCGGGTGGAAAGTTCCACGCCTCAAGTACCAGTTTGCCAATCTGAGTATGTAGTTTGTATGTGATCGAGATCAGTGTCTCTTGATCGTCCACCAGTTCAGGATAGCTACCTGCATAAGCCAGGATCGGCAGTGTACCGATATCGTGAATCAAACCCGCTAGCATCGCGATATCGGGTTTTAGTTTAGTGAAACGTTGTGCGAATACATAACTGATCGCCGCTACCTGCATGGAATGAATCCACTGTTTTTTCAGTATGGCATTGGTCGTCTCTGTCCCTTTGAACTGGAAAATCTGTTCTACCACGATACTGTTGATCAGGGTCTTGACCTGAGATGCACCGAGGCGGGTAATGGCGGCCTTGATATTATCTATTGGGTCCTTGCCTCTGAAGAGCGGACTATTTGCCGCTTGTAACAGGCGTGCAGAGAGGGCCGCATCGATACTAATGACTTTAGCAAGTTGCGCGGCAGTGGAGTCAGGGTCATCAACTGTTTCACCAATCTTGATGGCGACTTCTGGCAGGGTCGGCAACTCCAGGCGTTTGTGTTTGATCCCTTCTAGAAGATCTGCGATAAATTTGTCGATGAATTGTTCTTCCATTAATGTTTATCCTGATATTTATCCCGGTATTTATCGCGGACCTGATGGTTATCGAGAAAAAATCTGTTGGATTTGGACAATCTCCTGGTGTGCATTCTTGATGGCGCTGATGCAATCCTCGGGGGATATCGATATGCGATTAAAGGCGGGGATAGTATTCCAGTCCAGCTTGTTAGTCGGATTATCTGTGCCGATATGAGCAAGTAGGTTGGCGATAATCACGATGTCTGTATAGTCCAGTTCAAGGCCTGTGTCGCGAAAAATGTCCTCATGCTCTGCGGCAACGGTCACCAGCGTATTCGGAAAACGCCATTTCTTAAGGATCAGCCGGCCTATCTTTGTATGTAGTTTGCTGACGAGCATATCAAGTGCGTCTGCATTTGATGTCAGCTCAGGAATCGATTCAGCATATTCAATGATGGGAAGGGTGCCAATATCGTGTATCAGTCCTGCCATCATCGCTTCATCGGCGTCAAGAGAGGTGTAGTTTTTGGCAAGAAAATAACTGATGGCGGCCACCCGCAAGTTATATTTCCACTGCGCTTTTAATGTCGCTTGCACCTGTTTTGAAGAGCAGCCCTCCTGGTACATCTGTTCCAGTACAAGGTTGGTGACAAGATTTCTGATATTGCGATTACCGAGCCGTGTAACCGCAGTGTTGATATTCTCAATAGGACTGCTGGTGCGAAACAACGGGCTATTGGCAAGTTTCAACAGACGTGCTGAAAGGGCCGCATCGAGCTTCAGTGTTGCCGCAACCTTGCTGACTGAGGTGTCGGGACGATCAATGATATCTCGAATCTTGTAGGCAACCTCGGGCAGGGTGGGCAACATGATACGGTTAGTCTTGATATCATCAAGCATTTCCTGAATAAGTCTGTCGATCAGTTCCATGGACATAGGGTTATCATCTAATCATTTGAATTATCATGACAGCCACAGGTAGTGGCAGGTTCGTAACCATGAGCGTATTGGTGTTCATCATCATTGTGAAAAAATATTCTGAATCTCGACAATCTCATCATGGGCATCTCTGATTGCACCAATACTTTCTTCTGGGGTCATGGCCAGGCGATTGAATGCAGGTATGGTATTCCAGTCGAGTTTTGTATGAGGATGATCTGTACCAATATGACTCAAGAGATTCGCCACTAATACAACATCGGTGTAGTCCGGGTTGATGCCAGCATCGCGTTCAAGATTTTCATGTTCTCTGGCGACTGTGATAAGTTCATCAGGGAAGTGCCATTGTTTGAGGATCAGGTGTCCTATTTTGGTGTGTAAGACATAGACCAGGCGGTCGAGTGCAACTTCGTTTGAGAGGATGTCAGGGAGTAGTTCGGCATATTCTAAAATTGGCAGCACGCCGATGTCGTGAATCAAACCACTGAGCATCGCCTCGTCGGGACTCAGATCAGTGAAGTCACGCGCGATCACGAAGCTTAGTGCCGCGACATGGAGGCTATGCTTCCAGTTTTCTTTAAGTTTCTTCTTAACTTCTGGTGAAAACCCTGCCTGGTATAGTTGCTCCATCGCAAGACTTGTTACCAGGCTGCGTACATTGGCGTTGCCAAGACGCGTAACTGCCATTTTGACATCTTCGACTTTATGGCGCGTGCGGTAAAGCGGGCTATTGACCACTCGTAGCAGTCGTGTGGTGATGACTGCATCGGAACTGATAACCTTTGAAATCTGATTAGAAGTCGTATTTTGCTCACTCAGCAATTTACGCGCCTTAAGCGCCACTTCAGGCAGCGCTGGCAGCGTGATCTTGTTGGCCTTGATATCAGCAACAAGATCTTTGCAAAATTTCTCGATGAGTGAATTAGCCATAAATGCCTTGTGTTTATAGCAGACGGTTCTTGTTGTTTTAGGTTATCTCTATGATTCTTCTAAAGTATCGCCCATTTTTCGATTAACTTTATCAGTTTCGCAGATGGGCAAATTTAGCCATGTTGCTATCTCTTAAGTTGTCTTCATTCGCCTGCTGACGGGAAAGTATAGGGTAAATCATGTAGTTTAAATGTTGTTTTTGTATCTCCTTGTAAACAGACACCATTATCGATGGCAAATTCATTTGCGATGACACAGAGCGCGCGATATACGGTCGTCGGTGTCGTTCTCGAGAGCGGGTGTGCCAACACCATATTACCGATCGTCTGTCCATCAGGGTCATCGGTGGCGCAGAGTGGAGCGCCCGGCGGTGGGCAGTCATCAGCATCGAACTGCACGATATGCATGTGACGTTTCAATTTTCCCCGATAGTGGAGACGGGCAACCACTTCCTGGCCAGGATAGCACCCTTTTTTGAAGTTGACGCCATCGATCACATCCAGGTTCAGCATTTGAGGAATGAACATCTCCATCGTCTCAGCGACAACACGGGGTTGGCCTGCGTCAATATCAAGTAACTGCCATGCGCCACTCCCCACTGGGGTGAAACTGGACGACAGTGTGTGCCACAGTGCTTGCACGGCCGTCGCATCACCGATGATCTCGAAACGAGGGTGGACGCTGGGAAGCCTGATGACAGTGAGGTCATTTTCTTCGCAAACGCTATTCTCATCATCAGGAAGTGACTCGAAGTGTGAGCGAAGGGCCTGTTGTGCTCGGTCACCGGCGACACCCATGCGGATGATCTCAGCTGGAGCCGCTTCAAGGGTAACCTTCGCCATCAATACAAACATTTTGAGACGGCTGAGTGTCCTGTCGAGCAGGCACTGCGGTAGATGTAACCTGTAACCATCCGGGTGTTGGGTGATGCGGAAGAGCGCCAGCAACCGTCCCTTAGGATTGCAGTAGCCACTCAGCTGGCTACGCTGCTGGTCGATCAGTCCGATATCATTGGTCAGCTGTCCCTGTAGAAAAGACTTTGCGTCATCGCCTGCCACATGGATGAAGGTGGTTTTAGTGATGGGGATGATGATATTGCCATCTGCTACGGCAGCTTGCTCATTCTCAGGCTGGCCAAAGTGTTCGATGCTATCTTCGTCATGCGTAAGAATAGCCCCTTGACTCTGCAGGTATTGCTTCCACTGGTTATTCATTTTTTAATACGTCCTGCGATTTAAATTACATTCAACGGAGTGTTGAAGAATAGTGATGATAGCCGAAATAATCGCTGGTGATAATATTCTGGACGAATCATTTCAATACGTTACACTAAGGCCAACAATCGGTTATTCATAATGGGTGGTTATGGAAGACAAAAAACGTCCGGTTTTTCTGGATTTGACTCGTATCGATATGCCTGTCATGGCGGTGCTCTCTTTTGCACACCGCGTCACCGGGGTACTGCTGTTCCTCTCCATTCCATTTGTGATCTATCTGTTAGGGCTTTCACTGAGTAGTCCTCAGGGATATGAAACGGTCACCTCGTTATTTGATAGTGGCCTGTTCCGTCTCGGTGTGCTGATCATTCTATGGTGTTTTTCACATCACTTCTTTGCCGGTATTCGCTATTTCATGCTCGACCTTGATATTGGGGTTAATGTCATCACTGGACGTAGGAGTGCGTGGTGTGTATTGGGTGCCGGGCTGGCGGTCATGGTGATCGGCATGGTGATGATGCTATGAGTCGCAAATCCATCGGTTTACGTACCTGGTTGATCCAGCGACTGAGCGCAGTCTACATGCTGCTATTCGTGGTCATCTTTGCGATCTATTTTGTAGCCAATATACCCACCTCTTTTCTTGAATGGCGCGCAATGATGGCGAATACCTTTGTCGCAATCACCACCACGCTCTTTTTCCTGTCACTGTTGACCCATGCGTGGATCGGGATGCGCGATGTACTGATGGACTATCTGCATGCCGATAGCCTTCGCCTGGTGCTGCTGACAGGGGTCGGTTTTGCGCTGTTGGGGGCTGCCATCTGGATTATGAAGATTTTACTGACGGTGAGTGTATGAGTCATATCAGACAAAATATTGAACGCAGGCGTTTTGATACATTAGTCATCGGTGCTGGCGGTGGTGGACTGCGCGCCGCAGTACAGATGTCACAGGCCGATGCCTCGGTGGCGGTGGTTTCAAAAGTGTTTCCGACACGTTCGCACACCGTCGCCGCGCAGGGCGGCATTAACGCCGCACTGGCCAATGTATTGCCTGATAACTGGCACTGGCACATGTACGACACAGTTAAAGGCAGTGACTACCTGGGTGATCAGGATGCCATCGAATATATGTGTCGTACCGCCTCACGTCTGGTCGTAGAGCTGGAGCACTTCGGCGTACCATTTTCGCGCCTCGATAACGGCAAGATCTACCAACGTCCGTTTGGTGGTCAGAGCCAGAACTTCGGTGGCGATCAGGCCGCACGTACCTGTGCCGCCGCCGACCGTACCGGTCATGCAATCCTCCATTCACTCTATCAACAAAACATCCGTGCCAAGACCCACTTCTTTGATGAATACTTCGCCATCGATCTACTGAAAGATAAAGAGGGCTATGTACTCGGTGCGCTGGTGATGTGTATCGAGACCGGTGAACCGCTGATCATCGAGGCAAAGACAACCCTGCTGGCGACCGGTGGTGCCGGGCAGATGTACCGTACCAATACCAATGCCCATATCAATACCGGTGATGGCATGGGGATGGCGCTGCGTGCCGGTATCCCGCTACAGGATATGGAGTTCATCCAGTTCCATCCAACAGGTGTCGCCGGCAAGGGAATGTTGATTACCGAAGGTGCGCGCGGTGAGGGTGGCTACCTGCTCAATGGGGATGGTGAACGCTTTATGGAACGCTATGCGCCACACGCCAAGGACCTCGCCAGTCGCGATGTTGTGAGTCGCTCGATCTATACCGAGATCAAAGAGGGGCGTGGCTGTGGCCCCAACAAAGATTATGTGTTGCTGAAGCTCGATCATCTCGGTGAAGAAGTCCTGCGCAAAAGGCTGCCGGGCATCTATGACATGGTAAAGACCTTTATGCATCTCGATGCGGCCAGGGAACCTGTTCCGATCTACCCGACTGCACACTACACCATGGGCGGTATTCCGACCAATCGTCACGGTCAGGTAGTGGTGCCGGAACGCCAGGGGGAAGAGACAGTGCCGGGACTCTACGCTGCCGGTGAATGTGCCTGTGTCTCGGTACATGGCGCCAACCGTCTTGGTGGTAATTCACTGCTCGACATCATCGTCTTTGGCCGCGCGGCGGGTAATCACATCATTGAATATCTGGCAGAGAATCGTTTTCACCGCCCGATCGATGAAGAGAGTATCAGCGCTGCGATGGACCACATGGAACGCTGGGATCGTAAAGGTGACGGTGAGAGTGTCGATACGCTACGTGCCGATCTGCAAAAGGCGATGGAAGATTACAACGGTGTCTTCCGCTCTGAAGCGTTGATGGCACAGGGGGTGGAGAAACTGCTGGCGATTCAGGAACGGCTGCAGCATGTCACGCTCAAGGATCATAGTAAGGTATTTAATACCGCCCGTGTTGAGGCGTTTGAACTTGAAAATCTGGTCGATATTGCATTGGCAGCGGCCACCTCAGCACTGGCACGTAAAGAGAGCCGTGGCGCCCATTCGCGTATCGACTTTCCAGAGCGCGACGATGAGCACTGGATGAAACATACCCTCTACTTTAAAGAGGGGAACAAGCTGGAATACAAACCGGTGCGTATGAAGCCCAAGAGTGTCGAGGCGTTCCCGCCCAAGCCACGAGTATATTGACAGCATTTATTGATGAGGAGTGGGGCGAATGGAAACTGTACGCATATCGATCTACCGCTATAATCCCGAAAAAGACCAGAAGCCTTACATGCAGGAGTATGAGCTTGAGCTCGACGCCGATAAGATGGTGCTTGATGCGCTGAAGATGGTGAAGGCGCAGGATGAGAGCCTCAGCTTTCGCCACTCCTGTGGTGAAGGGGTGTGTGGCTCGGATGGCCTGAACATCAACGGTACCAACGGCCTTTCCTGTATCACCGCGATTGCCGATCTGGAGCAGCCGATCGAGGTCCGTCCCTTGCCAGGCATGCCGGTGATTCGTGACCTGGTGGTCGACATGGAACCGTTTTATAAGCAGTATCGTGCTGCCAAACCGTACCTGATTGTCAAAGACCCAGAACCAGAGGTAGAGTTCAAACAGACCCCTGCTGAACGTGAAAAGCTGGATGGTCTTTACGAGTGCGTATTGTGTGGTAGTTGTTCGACCGCCTGTCCATCGTTCTGGTGGAACCCGGATAAATTCCTGGGGCCGGCGGCCCTGTTGCAGTCCTATCGCTTTCTGGCCGACAGCCGTGACCAGGCGACCGATGAACGTCTTGATGATATGGAAGATGCCTATAAACTCTACCGTTGTCACACCATCATGAACTGTGTACAGGTCTGTCCCAAGGGGCTCAATCCGACCAATGCGATCGGTAAGATCAAACATATGATGCTTAAACAGCTCACCTGATGGCGGTGGTCGAAGACAATAAAGCGGCACGTCTACAGTGGCAGTGCCGTCGTGGCATGCTGGAGCTTGATCTGTTACTACGCGGTTTTTTGGCAAACGGATATGCCAGTCTTACTGATGTAGAAAAACTCGCCTTTGATCGACTGCTCGAA
>CALZMY010000164.1 GCA_945788675.1 uncultured Gammaproteobacteria bacterium
GGTTTCATTACGACGCTGGTACCGCCCTGCAGCAATTCTTCTGCTGACGCTTGGCGTGATTACCGCGTACAGTTTTATTGATAGTGTTAAAAATCGAATCGATAAGGCTGCTACTGAGGTGGAGACATATTTCTCGATTGATGACATTGCGACCTACGAAGGGGAAGTTCTAGGAAATGTACACCGCCTCGAGATATGGCGCACTGCTATGCTGATTTTTAAGGACTCACCGATTGTCGGCATTGGCCGTGGTAATTATGAACGGGTCGCTGATGAATATGTCGAAAAGGGCCTGGTCCACCCGATGGGGGCAAAAGCAGGTCATGCGCATAATGCTTATCTGGATGTATTGGCCTCGCGTGGGATTATTGGCTTTGTGGTCTTCATGGCGATGCTGCTTTACCCGCTCTACTTTTTTTATAGCACGCGACATCTTTCGCCCTATAGCGCAATGTTAGGGTTGATCCATATTGTTGGCTTTATGGCTTTTTCCATGACTGATGCATCAACCTTTATAAAGGGCAATTTTGCTTCGCTTTTTCTATTGTATCTGGCGGTCTTTTTTTCATGGCACGTGTCAAAAGTACGTGAGGTGAAGGGGTAATGGCCTCCATTTCAGCGGTATTGATTGTCAGGGATGAGGCTACAATACTGACCGAATGTCTTGCAGCGCTCGATTGGGTGGATGAGATCGTGGTACTGGATGGCGGTAGTGATGATGATAGTGTTGCGATCGCAAGGCGTTTTACCGATAAGATATTTGTTGATGCTGACTGGCAGGGATTTGGGGTGCAGCGTCAACGTGCGCAGCAACATGCCAGTGGTGACTGGGTTTTTATGATCGATGCCGATGAGCGTGTCACCCCTGAACTACGCAAGGAGATCGAGGCGGTGGTGGTCAGTGACCAGCAACAGAATGTCTACCTGGTGCCGATCCTGCCGTGGTGTTTTGGGCGCTTTATCCGCTATAGTGGCTGGTACCCCGAGCATAAGATTCGTCTCTATCCCCGCTTGAAGGCGCGCTATGGTAATGATCGTGTGCACGAAAAATTGATCATCGATGAAGGGGTGCAAAAGCAGTTTCTTCAAGGGGACCTGCTGCACTTTACCTATCGTGATATGAAGCACTATCTGGTGAAGTCGGCGAATTATGCCGCTGAGTGGGCGCAGGAGCGTCAACAAAAAGGGCGTAAGGCGTCACTGCCTCAGGCGGTCATTCATGGCGTGGGATGCTTTATTAAAATGTATCTGGTGAAACGTGGTTTTCTTGATGGACCGCAGGGGTTTCTGCTGGCGGTGTTGTCGGCGCACTCGACGTTCGCAAAATATGCAGACCTGTGGGTACGGACCCAGAGTACCGAGTCAAAGCCCGAGCAGGTTAATCAGTCGAGCTAATCACACCGTTGTCGTTGCGGAAACTTTGCGTCACAATTGCCTGACGTTGATCAAAATAGGCCTGGTAGATTTCATCGTAGCGGATACGTGAGTCGATTACGGCATCGAAGTTCCCACTGAAACCGAGCATAAACTCCATCGCTTCCCGTACGGCATGCGCCGATCCACAGTTGGCGCTGATGTAGTCGCAGCGGTCGTTGTTGATTGCGTAGTTTTGTAGCAGCGGACTGGCCTGTCGTTTGACCATTAGCCTCAGGCCACACTGTGCGGCCATGCCAAGGTCATTGACGTCATCGAAGATGAAGGCCACGTTTTCTGGCTTGATCTTTTGTATGGTACATAAATGCTTTAACGCTTCACGTTTATCAGGGATGCCGAGGTAGACGTGATGAAAGTGTTCGCGCGTGGCAAAGTGTCGTGCAGTCTGGTTCTGTTCGCCACTGATGATCGCAGCAGTGGGTAGCGTCTTGTTTTGACGCCACAGCCCATAACGTAGCATATTGCTACCCATCGAGTCCGCTTCACTGAATGTGCTGGGTGCCCCTTCACCCTTGAAGCCATCATTGAAGACGCCGTCCCAGTCAAAGACAACCGCCTGGATGCTTTGTAGTCGAGCGCTGATTGCAGTGGCGGGGGTGACAAAGGTGCCACCGAGATCGGTAAAGATCTCGGCGAGCCTCTGGATATCAGGGGTGTTGATTGACAAGGGAATGAAGAGTGTTAACCCAGCAGGCCCATCTTCACCAGGTCCTGGATGTCGAGAATACCCACAGGGGTGTTGTTTTCAACGACAACGATGTTATCAACTTCCCTTTCATTGAAGATGTTGACCGCCTCGAACAGCAGGCTCTCTGCATTTACGCTGATGGGCGATGCAGTGTAATCAACGTCAGAGAGTTTTTTCTCCAGCAATGAATGCCCCACTTCCTGTAGCTTGCGACGGATGTCGCCATCGGTGAAGATGCCGGCAACGCCGCCATTGTCATCGACCAGCGTCACGGAACCGAGTTTCGATTCGGTCATCTTGACCATCGCCTGGGTGACGCTGTCTGATAGCTGGCAGGTAGGATTGGCATCGCCTAGCACATCCTTGACCTTGAGGGTCATCAGCTTGGTGTGCTCAAAGAACTGGCTCGAACCAACCGCGGTGAGTTCGTTGTCGCAGAGGCGCTTGATGACACTCCACGGTGCGGTGCAGACATGGACACCCGCCAGCATCGCCTGACGCACGTGCTCTGGATAACGCACTGACGAGAACATGATCTTGGTGTCGTAGTTATATTTAGCGACGATGCCGGCGGCCTGTTCATAGAGTGTGATCGCATCGTGTCCCTGATCCTGCAGACGTCCTGCCAGTGGGCAGACATAGGCAGCAC
>CALZMY010000165.1 GCA_945788675.1 uncultured Gammaproteobacteria bacterium
CGCGCCGCCGCTGACCACAGCGAGATCACCACCTTTTGCTGAGTAGGCGTTCCAGCCGGTCTGGTCGCCGGGATGAGAAGCAATACACTCGCTGCCTGTCCAGCTGCCACCGGCGGTTGTACAGTCGCTAGAGTTCGCTGGAATATCCCCGGACCAGTCGGTCTGGGCAAAACTGCCGGTAGCCGCAGCCCAGGTTGTGTGTGGTGATGACGAGACAATAATGAGAATAAAGGGCACCAGGAGGATGCGTAACCAGCGCTGGGTGCGTTGGGTATTCAGGGCTGGTGTTGATGACGCTATCCAATTAAATAATATGCTTTGTTGCACGTCGATGAGCTCTATATGTTAAGTGCCAGCCCTGGCTTGTCAGAATGAGTTCTGATGAGCGATGGTTTTCTTGGTCAGAGACCGCAAACTACATCTTGTTTTTTTTTGGGGGGTTATCCCTAAATTCTATCGGCTTTTAAATAGATAACTAAAGTGTCTATTATCTTGTTTGGCACTGATATCGCGCACATAGAGAACACCGCCTGCCAAACAAAGGAGGTCTGTCAAGATATTGAATATATAATGGTTTTATGGTGTCGGCGGGTCTTCAGAGTAGTGCTATTCAGACTCTGCGGTACAGTGCAGCGATGTGAGTGATGCAAATAGTACGGGTGGGTGGCCGTCAGGCGCCTCTCCCGAGTGCCAGGGGAGTTGGCGTTAGATGCCAGAAGGAGCAGAAGAACGCGGGGTGCTTACGCTACCTGTATTGAAGAGGCTAAAAAAGACAGGTCATCAGGTGGCCCTTTGCTTAGAAACTCACCCCTAAACCAATGTTGGTACGATAATCCACATCGCCCTGTGTGCCGTGTGAGTCATCAAGCACGGGGATGCCTAGCGATGTATGGAAATTGAACCTGTCGGCAATTGTCAGGCGGACGCCAGGGGAGAGGTAAACCAGATTGCCGCCACTATGTGCCTCTTCGTGGTGATGGGCCTCGGTTTTATCGCGAAGTTCACCGTTTAGTTCCATGATGAGATCCCAGCTTACATGACGATGGCTGTTGTGATCATGTCCTTCATCTGGCGTCTCAGACTTGATGCGATGAGACAGTGCTATGTTGTAATTGAGCAAGCTACCGATGCGGGTCTCTTGCGAGCCTTCGCGGGTATGGAGATAGAGGAGGTTGGCATCGAGGTTGCTATTGCCGATGCGTTTGCTGGCAGTCAGGCCAATCATCGGATGCCACGTGCCACTGCCGGGCTGGAACTCGGCCTCAAGAAGGCTGCCTTCTTCTTTAACCTGATCATCGCCCGTTGAAAGCTGTATACCAAAGAGCATGCCAATGGCGACATTGGAGGGATCGGATGAGGCAAACTGATACTGCCCGAGCAGGGTTGCATCGCCGAGACCGTCGGCTTCCTGGTGGGCGTGCACTTCAGGGGTGCCCAGATGCAGCTCACCTGCGCGGATGCCTTTACGACTGATGTAGGGGACTGTGATCCCCAGAGTGAGGCTGTCAGTGACACCATATGCCAGGCTTGCATAATGAGTGGTTAGTGAATCGACGCTGTGTATATCCTCATCGTCGAGCGCAGCCTGTTCAAGCACGGCATCTGAAAGTGGGGAGAAGGTGAGCCGTTCAGTACGAAGCCCTGCGGACCACTTGCCTGAGGGAAGGGCGGCGGCAGGGATGGTGATAAGCGGCCCCGCCTGATTGACGCCGAATGCTGTGGATGGGTGGTCTGCAAAAGCCGTTGGCACAGCGATCGGTAAGGTCAGCGCAAGTAAGCATGCACTCGGTGTTAGTAAATTCATCTCTTTTCTCTTGTGACGACTTATGCAATAACCTGAGTGGTGATCGTACAAGAGAATTTTAATGGGGTGAATGCGACAAATTGTCGCACTGTTTGGCCATCACCTCATAATAAATCAAGAGGTTTGTTAGTCTGTTTTCCCCCATAGTTGCGTCAGGCGTTTATCACGCCCACAGTTATAGCGATAAAGTTTGTATCGTAACGGATTTTTGTGGTGAAAGTCCTGATGATAATCTTCCGCGGGATAGAATTCAGAGGCCTGAGTGATCCTGGTGACGATACTACTACTAAAAGGTTTGTTGCGTTCAAGTGCAGCCTTTGATTGTTCGGCGAGTTTTTTCTGATGCCCATCGTGATAAAAGATCTCGGTGCGATATTGACTGCCGTGGTCACAAAACTGTCGGTCAACAGTTGTCGGATCAATGCTATGCCAGAAGATATCGAGTAATTCTGCGTAACTGACCTGTCTGGAGTCAAAAGTGATCTTGACAGCCTCGGTGTGGCCGCTTCCACCGGCAGAAACCTGCTTGTAACTTGGATTTTTCTGGTGGCCACCGATATAGCCGGAGATCGTTTCGACAACGCCCGCCACCTTGTCGAAGTCAGACTCAACACACCAGAAGCAACCGCCTGCAAAGATAGCCGTCTGTTTGTGATCAGTGTCCATTGATGCATTGTTAGCGGCAGATGCAATGTTGAATGAGCCTGCCAGTATGAACGAAAAAATTAGCGATAATAGTCGATAGTGATACATGATCTTAACTCCTTAAAAAAGCTATCAGGCAGGGATGAATGTTAGTGCGAGGCCGTTGTTACACCAGCGCTGGCCCGTTGGCTGTGGACCGTCATTAAAGACGTGACCCTGATGCCCACCACAACGCGCGCAGTGATATTCGGTGCGTGGAAAGATGAGTTTGAAGTCGGTTTTCGTCTCAACATGGTCGGGCAGGGTAGTATAGAAGCTTGGCCACCCTGTGCCACTGTCAAACTTCATATCAGCGTTGAACAGAGGCAGTTCACAGCCTGCACACGCATAGGTGCCCTGTCTTTTTTCATCATTCAATGGGCTTGAAAAAGGGCGTTCGGTGCCTTCTTCCCGCAGCACCTTATATTGTGCTGGTGTCAGTATTTTTTTCCACTCGGCATCAGGCCTGTCGACTTTTTCGATAAGGTTTTTCCTGGTCCTGCTGTCGCCAAAAAGACGTGGGGCTGCGAGGGAGAGCGGAACAACTCCGAGGGTAATGAGAAAGTTTCGTCGGTTCATAATCTGTGTGCCTTCTTTGTTACATCTGATGCTGGCAACTATAGCGGCTAGAGTTCACCGGCCGGTTACATGAATATCACATTTTCTTAACATCGCATGATCGCTGCTATCCGCCCATGAATTAATCAGCGGTTCCTTGAATTGTTAAAGATTTGTGAAGTTTGCGCAATCAGGGCGTGAACACTTCGGCGTCAAATAGGGGCGTGTGATTTTTTACTTTTATCAACTCAAAAGGATCGGAAGATGAAAAAACAGATTTCAGCCCTGTTAGCATTAAGTGTTCTGGCGACGGCCCCTGTTATGGCACAGGACCTCACTATCAAGATAACCAATCTGACCAACGGTATTTATTTTACCCCTTTGTTGGTGGCGGCGCATGATACTAATACTCATCTGTTTATGGAGGGAGATAGCGCATCAAGCAATTTGCAGGCGATGGCCGAAGGTGGAGACATTTCTGGATTATCAGCAGACGTACAGGCAGCGGCAGGCAATGTGGTGGAAAACCCTGCCGGCGGTTTTCTGGCGCCTGGTGCAATGACCAGTTTCAATATGATGACTGATGGCAGTAACGACTATCTCTCATTGACGGCTATGTTATTACCAACCAATGATGGCTTTGTGGGTCTGGATAGTCTGGAGATACCCTCAAAGAAAGGAAGCTATCGTTATTACCTGAATGGCTACGATGCCGGTACCGAGGCCAATAATGAATTGATTAATGGGGGTGGCGCACCAGGCGTACTGGGTATTCCTGCTGACCCTGGTAATAATGCAGGGACAGGTGGCACAGGTGTGACCGCGGTCGAGCACAATACCAGTGTGCACATCCATCGTGGTGCGTTGGGTGATGATAACGCCAGTGGTGGTATCAGTGATTTGAATAACGCGGTGCACCGCTGGTTGAACCCGGTGGTTGAGCTGGTTATTACGGTCAACTAAGGAGGTGATGGTGATTATGAAATTAAAATTAACAGCACTCACCATGTTAAGCGCGGCACTGCTGCAGGGTTGTAATCATATTGATGACGGTCCACCTGGGTCGCGCGTGGCACATCAGTTCCAGGTCGAGGTGACAAATCTGGCCCATAACCAGACCATTGCTCCGCTCGGTGTTGTGCTACATCGCCCGGCTTTCGATGCCTTTGTGTTGGGGGCAGCCGCCAGTACAGGTCTGGAACTGCTGGCCGAAGGCGGAGACAATAGTCAATTCCTCAGCGATGCAAAGGCTGATCACGCTGTACTCAAAACTGCAGCGGGAACAGCTGCCATTGCGCCTGGCGGTAGTGAGTCTTTCACAGTCAAAGGTGCTGCAAAAGATCCTCATCTAAGCCTTGCGGGGATGCTGGTTAACACCAATGATGGTTTTGTTGCATTAAACGGTGCCGATATCAGCCA